>JACZIY010000498.1 GCA_014860845.1 Anaerolineaceae bacterium | reverse complement strand
AGGCACCGGTCGCCCGGATTATGCCCGTTGTGTTGCCATCAGCACCGCTGCCGCTCAGCGTGAAATGATCGCCCCTGCCATGGTGGCCATTATTGTCCCGGTGATGGTCGGTATCGTATTCGGGATCGCCGGTGTGCTTGGATTGCTGGCAGGCACCCTGATCACCGGGCTCTCCCTGGCCATCACCATGTCAAACGCTGGTGGCGCTTGGGATAATGCCAAGAAATACATCGAGGTCGGTAAGTTCGGTGGCAAAGGCTCTCCTGCCCATAAAGCAGCTGTGATCGGTGATACTGTCGGGGATCCCTTCAAAGACACCGCTGGTCCGGCATTGAACATCCTGATCAAACTGATGACCATGGTCTCGGTCGTCTTCGCCGGTCTGGTCGTCGCTTTTGGAAATGGCCAGGGCTTGATTTTTATGCTCTTACATTAGTCCAAAAGAAAACCCAAAGTTTACAATAATTATCCTTTGATCCTTTCTTCTCTTCGGCACCATCGCGAGCAAGAAAGGATCATTTTTTTTACACTAAGTGATAATGATGTTTCTGAGTATGTTAGCATAATCCCTGGTGGACTATACGAACCAACTTAAGAATTAAACCTGCATACTCATTACCTGGAATTTGCAGGTGAAACGTGATGTGCGTATATAATTGAGAAATCCCAATCGTTACGAATCGAGATGAATATGCAGGAATATACCCTCAAACAAAATCAATTAAAAGCGCTGCTTGAGCAATACAAAATCAATGGATTGCTACTACTTCGGGTTTCAAGTTTTTCCTGGGCAACCTGTGGCGTTGATAGCGCAGTGAACACGGCAACCACCAATGGAACTGCCAGATTATTCATCACAAAAGATAAGAATTACCTGATTACCAAAAATATCGAAGCCCCACGCCTGGAACAGGAAGGTCAGCTAAAAACACAAGGTTGGGATTTTATTGTTACCCCCTGCCATGAACCGGATTTTGATACCAGAGAATTGATTGGGGGTGGTCCTTTTGGTGCAGATATTTGCCATCCCGGCACCATCGATTTAACTGCCGAAATTTCTCAATTGAGATCAAATTTATTGCCTGCGGAACAAGCCCGGTTTAAAGAACTGGGGGGTCAGTGTGCAGCAGCCATGTCAAAGACCATGCATGCCATTGAACCAGGCATGACGGAATTTGAGATCGCTTCAATTTTGTCTTTCGAAACAGAAAAGCAGGGAATAAAAGCCATTGTCAATCTGGTCGCAACCGATGAAAGGATCTTTAAGTATCGCCATCCTCTGCCTACAGAAAAACAATTGGAGAAATACGCCATGGTGGTACTGTGCGGAAGAAAATGGGGATTGGTTTGTTCACTCACCCGATTAATTCATTTTGGAAAAATTCCTGTTGAAATCCAAAATAAATTAACGTCAGTGGCGAAAATAGATACAGAATTGATCAGGAACACCAGACCGGGAAAAACAACTGGCGAGGTCTTCTCAATTGCAAGAGAAGCGTATCAACAAGAAAGCTATCCGAATGAGTGGCAGCTTCATCACCAGGGCGGCATGACTGGCTATGAACCACGCGAATCCGTCGCTAGTCCTCAATCAAAACAAATGATTCAGGCAGGGCAATTCTACGCCTGGAACCCATCCATCAGCGGTGTAAAATCAGAAGACACCATTCTTGTTGGTGAAACTGAAAATGAAGTGATCACAAAAATGGAAGGTTGGCCGACGATTGATGTTTCAGCCGATGGGATCAATTTTCAACGCCCAGCCATTCTACAGAAATAGGCTACTTGTTTAACGTCGCACTGCTCTTTTCGTCGCAATCGCCCGATACAGGAACAATATTCGCAACATGAATGGTGCATAAAGCACCCGCGTCCAAAAATGTTTTAACC
>JACZIY010000497.1 GCA_014860845.1 Anaerolineaceae bacterium | reverse complement strand
AGGCACCGGTCGCCCGGATTATGCCCGTTGTGTTGCCATCAGCACCGCTGCCGCTCAGCGTGAAATGATCGCCCCTGCCATGGTGGCCATTATTGTCCCGGTGATGGTCGGTATCGTATTCGGGATCGCCGGTGTGCTTGGCTTGCTGGCAGGCACCCTGATCACCGGGCTCTCCCTGGCCATCACCATGTCGAACGCCGGTGGTGCCTGGGATAATGCCAAGAAATACATCGAGGTTGGCAAATTCGGTGGCAAAGGTTCACCCGCCCACAAAGCCGCCGTGATTGGTGATACCGTTGGTGATCCCTTCAAAGACACCGCTGGTCCTTCGCTGAACATCCTGATCAAACTGATGACCATGGTCTCGGTCGTCTTTGCCGGCCTGGTGGTCGCATTTGGGAATGGTCAGGGTTTGATCTTTATGCTGTTGCATTAGTCCTTAAAAAAACCTAGCTTTTACAAAAATAATCCTGTGATCCTTTCCTCTGCTCGAGATCCATCTGGAGCAAGAAAGGATCATTTTTTTCGATTATGTGCTGATGTTGGTTCTGAGTATTTTCGTATAATCCCTGGTGGGCAAAACGAACCACACTATTAGACAATTTAACCCACACAATCATTACCTGGAATTTGCAGGTGAAACGCGATGTCCGTTTATAATTGAGAAATCCCAATTGTTGCGAATCGAGATAAATATGCAGGAATACACCTATAAACAAAATCAGTTAAGAGCTATTCTTGAGCGGTATAAAATCAATGGTCTGGTGCTCCATCGGGTGTCAAGTTTTTCCTGGGCAACTTGTGGCGTAAATAGTGCAATCAACACGGCAACTACAAATGGATCTGCCAGGTTATTCATCACAAAAAATAAGAATTACCTGATTACAAAAAATATTGAAGCTCCTCGCCTGGAACAGGAAGGCCAGTTAAAAAAGCAAGGTTGGGAATTTATTGTCACACCCTGGTATGAACCGGATTTTGATCCCAGAGAAATGGTTGGGGATGGACCTTTAGGTGCAGATCATTGCTATCCAGGTGCCATCGACTTAACGACCGAAATTTCTAAATTGCGATCAAATTTATTGCCTGCGGAACAAGACCGGTTTAAAGAACTGGGTGGTCAGTGCTCAGCAGCCAAGTCAAAGACCATGCATGCCATCAAGCCAGGCATGACCGAATTTGAGATCACTTCGATTTTGTCTTTCGAAACAGAAAAGCAGGGAATAAAAGCGATTGTCAATCTGGTTGCAACGGATGAAAGGATCTTTAAGTATCGTCATCCACTGCCTACAGAAAAACAGCTGGAGAGATACGCCATGGTGGTGCTGTGCGGAAGAAAATGGGGTTTGGTTTGTTCTCTCACCAGACTGGTTCATTTTGGAAAAATTCCTGTTGAAATCCAAAATAAATTAACGTCTGTGGCGAAAATAGATACAGAATTTATAAGGAACACCAGACCTGGAAAATCAATCGGCGAAGTCTTCTCATTGGCCAGAGAAACGTATCAAAAAGAAGGCTATCCGAATGAGTGGCAGCTTCATCACCAGGGCGGCATGACTGGCTATGAACCACGTGAATCCGTCGCTAATCCGGGTTCAAAACAATTGATTCAGGCAGGGCAATTCTACGCCTGGAATCCATCCATCAGTGGTGTAAAATCAGAAGATACCATTTTTGTTGGCGAAACGGAAAACGAAGTGATCACAAAAATAGAAGGTTGGCCAATGATCGATGTATCAGCCGATGGGATCAATTTTCAACGCCCAGCCATTCTACAGAAATAGGCTTAGAAAATCATTTACTCACTCATTCAGATTTTTCTCTGAATATCTTTTTCAAATTGGTGACCATGTTCTCAGTGGTCTTCACCGGTATGGTGGTGGCTTTCTCGCAGGGGCAGTGTTTAATTTATATTATTTTTCATTAGTCTGAGCGATTTAATACAAAAAGGCAGTTCTATGAAAACCGTTTTTTTCTGTTCAAACCTACATGGGAATGATATTTCAATTACATGGAAAGGTGACTTAATTTCTCTCTCCATTTCGAGACTTCTTCATAATCTTCCAGATAGTTATAACAAAGCACGATGTTATTGACAGTGATAAAATCTTGCGGGTTGATTTTTTCTGCAGCCAATAAGGAGTCTAATGCTTTTGCATATTCCCCTTCCTCTATGAAAATTGAACCAATATTACAGAGTGCATTATATTGTGCCGGGTTAGCTTTCACGCACTCCTGATAACGATTGATTGCTTTTTCCTTTTCTCCACTTTTTTCATACGCTCTCCCCAGATTGAATAAAACCTGACTTCTTAACTCATTCACCATGGAGTAATCCAAAACCTTTTCCCAGGTGGCAATTGCATCATCCATTAATCCGCTTTTTGCAAATGCCAATCCCTCTGCATTAATTTTGTTAACCATAGCCTGGTCATCAATCAATCGTGAAAACCTGGTCGATTCAATTGATGGGGCAGGAACACTCGCTGGAGTACCATTAGCCAATTCACCTTCAGAATTTCCCCAGGTTAAAGAACGCACCAGATCATCCATAATGTGGCTGGCACGACAATAATTTAGGTAATCGCCGATAAATTCGAAAGTAAATAAAAATTCTGCAACTTTCCCACTGACTGGATGAACCAGCATGATTGAGTATCTTCTTTTCCAAATTCGCTCTGCCTGATATGTCACTGCAAAATGGCTCGAGTTACCTAAAAAGAATAAATGTACACCTTGAACGGTTGAACTTGATTTCAAATCTCTAAAATAATGGTTGGCATAATCCACTAACATGTTGTACAACTGACGATCATTCTTTTGAGATAGACTGGAACGCGATTCATATATCTCTGGCGAATACTCTTCACCATATTGTAAATTCCAGTAGATGGGAAATCCTTCTATATTTCTGCGGTAACACGGGCCACCACCATGAAAACTTCGTTCCACCTGCTCCCAACCACTCACATCCAATTGATATGGAGATCCAAGAAATTCTCCTTTGAAGACTTCTTTATTCATTACAGGAGATAAATTCATGGGTGGAATGATCCGCCAATTCGTTTTTTTAGAAATGAATGTCAAGATCGATTCGAGCTCTCCCCGGTATACCTGTTGTGAAGCCTGAACAAGACGGTTAAATTTTTGATGAGTCAGTGGTTCATCGGGAATCTTAATCTCCAGAATGTGTCCCGGACCAGGATGTTGTAATAACTGTTTCATCTCCAATCCGCAATAATCGGATTTTGCATACTCATCATTCGTCAAGGCAATCCCAAAACGACTCTGACGAATGCCTTTATCAATTGCCTGTTGAAATTTTGCGCGTCCCACCAGCAAAATTTGGTATTCTGCAAACCATACCTTCAATCCAGAGGCAATCAATCGGTTGGTTATCGCTCTGGCCAGGTCAACATTCTGACTTTTATAACTGATAAAAACATCCCATAATGGGCTTCTGATGTTTCGAATGATGTCAATAACGAAAACAACCAGAGCTATAAGAGTGGCTGTCCACCAAAACCAGTCGAGCGATACCATTTGGTTTATTTTGAAATTAGAAAAATCAAACTCTGGAAAAAATGCATTGGGTGGTAGTTGTGGGATATTATTCCAGATCCAGCTCAATATAAAAGTAATCACAATTAAAAGGACGAAATACTTCATCCACATCTTAATAATGGATAGCGTTTTACTGATGCCGGGAAACTGAAGGTAATAATTTCGATCGATGGTTTTATCAAAACGCAAATCATGTTTCAACACCAACACCAGGAACATGGAAATTAAAAAGATAATCATCAAAAATACATAAGCAGGCCTGATGGAAGTTTGGATGTTTGGAATGGTTTTAATAAAATTTAGTAATTCGTTACGAAAAAGAATGATCACGAATGACAATAGAAAAGGCGCAATTGTTAAGGCACCAAAGATCGGAAACCCTTCTGACTTTCCCCTTAAAAATAAGAACAATGAAAAGAATAAAACCAATAAAATTAACAGCCATGGAGCGAGTGTCAATTGATTTAATAACACTGCCACATCTAAAGAAATAAAGAATATGGCAGTAACAATAAAGAAAATGTTGTATTTTCTATAACCAAACATATCCACCTCCGTGGCAGACAAGAATCAGTTATTATTCAATTGTTAAGAATGGTGATGATTGAATGATTTTATCGAAAAATTTCATATAATTAATTTTATTATACATCTCCCAACAACCTTAAACATTTATTATTATCAAGCAAGTGCATCTATCTCTAAGTTCTGCGATTAATTGAGGAACTAATATTACATCACCAGCAAAAAAATATTCAAGTGAAATGCCAGTTTTTGAGTTCCATTCCACTAACATAAAATAATAAAACAGAATGAGAGGAATTAATGAAAAAAAATAAACAGTGGAAATTGGTCAGTATACCTTTTGTTCTTATTTTCATAATCAACATTGCCTGTAACCTACCTGGTTATGCATTGGCGCGCGAAGAATTGGAAACTGGATTAAGGATGGTCACCGAAGAAACCTGGCAGGAGGAATTGTCCCAGATCAATCAGGAGATTGACGAAAATTTTATAGGAAAAAACAACTACTCGGTGTCGCCATCAAAAGATGTTAAAAATGATTCTAAATGTGATCAAGGACATCCGTCAGAGAAAAAGGTCACCACCTTTAATACAATCCAACGGGGTGGTGAAGAAACCTGGGAAAGTAATGAATTGGTCATAAAGGAGGAAGGTAAAAACTACATCTATCACCAGGCATTGGATCTAAAACCCAACATTTACTGTCGGCAGACGGAAAATTTTATGGTGGAGTGTATCTTTTTATCCAACAATGGATATTCCATTCGGGTGTACGAAGAATCATATAACGGTTCCTACCTGCCTTATGTTTTAGATGACATGAAGCCCTGTCATGAATTGAATTACAATTTGGAAGGGGCTGCTGAACAGAATTTATCAATTGATCTGGAACTTAGATTGACAGAAGTGCCAGGCAAATGGAATATTGACCAATGTAACGCAATTTCTGATATTAATAAAAACCAGACAGAATTTACAGAAGGGAAAAATTATGATGAAGATGGGGGCTATCTAGAGTATACCTTTTGCGAATACAATACCGTCTTTCGAAATACTGGTGGGCTTCCGATATCTATCATTTATTATCATTACAGATACGACGAAAATGTTGATGGCTCTGAATGGGTGAAAGTGTCAGCACGCCAACCAGGCGAACAATATTCCTCATACGATTTTGTTGATAAATACAAATCAAATGATTATATAACCGCTTCGATGGTAAATCGCTATGCAGCCATTTATGACGTCCCTAATTGCAGCTGGATCAAAGAAGGTGGCATTCATTATGACATCATAACGATCATAGAAGAAAATACCCCTCCTTGCACAGTCATTTCTCCATATGAAGGTAGAGATTTTCTATCATTTCCTGATTACACAGAAAGCCTGATCAAAGATTAGTCGATATTCGTAACCATCTTTGTTACAAAAGCTCGATACAGGAATAGAGTACGTAACGTCGCTGGGGCATACAGCAAACGTGTCCAAAGATCTTTCCAGCCGGTATGGTATTCATATTCAATTCGATCCTGGACTTCAGTGATCTCATCGGAAATAACAATGAAGGAATGTTTGTGCTCCCAACGCAGCATTGGCCCCTTTTCCTGTATATCCGTAAATCCATGCAGAGGGTCAACATTCACATGCCGGGCAACCCAGCGCACCGGGAAAGGTCCAAACAACATCGTGAATTCAGCAATCGACCCTTCACCCAGAGGCTCAAGATGATGAATTTGGACAATCACCGGGAAGGGCGTCAGACGTTTGAGAGCAGTGGTACTGCGATGAAAATCCGCTACCGCCTGGATGGGTGCTTTCACACGAAATGTATTCGTAAAAATCTTCATGATCTGATTCCTTCTTTCAATAGTATTCTCCCAAATCAGCTCATTTATTTCAAAGGTTTGTATAATCTTTGTACATTCTTTTTTGGCTTTCTGCTTTGAGTCTTGCAGTTTTAGCTTTCCAGTAAAATAAACCTATGAACAACGATCCTTTCTGGGACTTCTATTGGGAAACCCGCCTGCAATATCTGCAAGGGCAAGGTAAGGGTGAAGTGATTGAAAAAGCATCACAATTGATCCGTATGACCAATCAGCCTTTCCGCATCCTCGAAGCTGGCTGTGGGGAAGCGCAGATCATCGGTTCCTTGGTGGAAGCCCACGGTAGTCCAGGTGGCGAACAAGCCAGCGTTGGGATCGATCGCGATCTGACCGCTCTGGCAGTCGCCCAAAAAAACTACCCATCCATCCATTTTCTGGCTGGAGATTTCAGCGACACAGTCTTACTTCAATCCCTGGGGCATTTTGATCTCTTGTTACTGGTGAACGCGCTGCACCACGTCTTCTCGGATGCCTATGATCCCATACTGGAGGAGATTGATGTGCTAAAAGGGAAAGCGAATTTACTCACCAGCTTTGTTTATCTTTCGCAGACGGTTAAGCCAGGTGGATACGTGATCCTCTTCGATGGTCTTGAAGCGAACATCCCTCCAGATGAACCTGTTCAAATTCAATTTCAAACGCCGGAAGCGATGGAAAAATTCCAGACCTTTGCCCGAGAGTACCAACCTTTTCGCATCCAATATCAACTCATTACAGCAAACAGCATTTCCCTTTCCATGCGCGATTTCACCCGTTATGTAACCAAGATCATCTTCCTGGGTAAGCCGCTCTGGATGCGCGAATGCCAGGAAAGTTATCAGTACTTCAACGAAAATGAAATGCGCGGGATGCTCACCCAGAATGGGTTTGACATTCTGGAATTCCGCCTTTTGAGCGTGGATTATGATAAATGGTTACAGGAAGTGTCCATTCTCACCCCGAGTGTGGATTTCCCACCTGAACACGTCCTGATCACTGCCCGGAAGACAGGATGAGACGCTCAAAAAATTTGTTTATAATCAGATCTAATCCTTGCCATCTCACCCCTTTATCCGGAGACCCCCAGTATGCCCTACAACCGCCTGAGCACCAGCAAAATCGCCAAAATCGTTGGTTGTCATCCCAATACCGTACGCATGTATGAAGCCTGGGGATTGCTTCCTCCGGTTCCACGTGCTCCGAATGGCTACCGGCTCTATACTCTGGACCACCTCGATCAGATGCGCCTGGCACGCACCACCCTGAACACCGCCTGGCCGGGCAAGACCATTCGAAAGGCTGCTTTCGAATTAATTCATCAGTCAGCCCGTGGCGACTTGGGAGGTGCACTGGAGAGTGCCTATCGCTATCTTGTGCTGGTGCAAACTGAGCGATCCCAGGCTGAAATGGCTGCCGAGTTGGTCTCCCGCTGGGCACACGGTTTCCCGGCCGATACCACCGGACATGGCTTACATATTCGTGATGCTGCCCGACACTTGAATGTTACCAGCGACCAATTGCGCAACTGGGAACGCAACGGGTTATTGGACGTCCCCAAAGATCCGCACAATAATTACCGGCTATATGGCGCACCCGAGTTGGCACGTGCCCGTGTCATCCGGGTGCTGCGTAACGCGGGTTACAGCCTGATGGCCATCTACCGTATGCTCAACCAGCTGGACATAGACAGCTCCACCGATATCAAACACGCCCTTGACACCCCGCGTCCGGATGAAGATGTTTTCCACGCCACCGATCATTGGCTCTCCACCCTGCAGGGGTTAGAAACCACAGCACGTGAAATGATTCGCATTCTTGAGGAGTGGATAAAAAGAAAATAATTTCCCGGATCTGCATTATTTTAGAAATAATCCTTCTGCTGGAATAAATCAAGCAAATTTAATGAGGGTATTGATAAAGTCTGTCATTTGGAAAATATACTTTTGTAAAATTTTTCCCTCATTTTTTTACATACTTGCGAAATACAGTCAATGTACAATGGTTTAGGCTAACCTGGAAAAGGTCAACCTGGTTAAATTCCAATCCAAAAAATCTTTAGCTGGCCTGTTGTCATCCTTAAATTCTTCCACCAAGTGTGCTGAAAGATTGTGGAATTTCAGCTGGTTCAATCTTGAGACGCATTCATAGTTTTAGAAGACTCCCTATTTGGCTAGTGTTTTTACATTTGGTCGAATGCTATAATTTCAGTGTACAAAAGCAAAGCAGTAATCCTTTCTGAACTACCCTTTTTAACTGAGGATAAAAAATCATGGCTCAAAATACGAGTGATGGAAATTTTCAAACTGATCCTGGAGTATATCCGATTCGGAAACATACCCTTCCGCAAACAATCCTCCTACATCTCCTTCCTGGTGGCCTGATCACTGCATTTTTCTTCCTGATAGCTCCCAGCCTGATACAGAGAGGTTTTCCTCCAATCCTGTCGCTATATCTGGCGATTCTATTGATCTTGATCCCTTTTGAACTTGGTTTCCTGTTTTACCAAGGGAAAAAAAGGAATGGGCACTATTCCCTAAATGGAATTGTACTTTTTAGAGAGCGCATGCCAATCGGGAAAATGATCTTGATAATTATTTCTCTGTTTGCTTGGGGTGGACTGATATTTACCCTGCTTCCAAAATTAGACTCTCTTATTAGCGAAACTCTCTTTGCCTGGTTTCCAGCTTGGTCATCCCCTAACAATCTTCTTGGTAATATATCTCAGTATTCGAAATCTGCGATTACAATCACGATCATCGCTGGATTCCTTCTAAATGGATTCGCCGGTCCGATCGTTGAGGAGTTTTACTTCCGCGGTTACTTGTTACCCCGTATACCTGCTACTAAGTGGTGGTCGCCATTGATCAATGTTTTACTCTTCTCTCTATATCATTTCTTCACACCCTGGCAGAACCTTTCCCGCATCCTTGCATTTCTCCCACTCAGTTATGCAGTGGCTTGGAAAAGAAACATTTTTCTCAGTATATGGGCTCATTGCCTTTTGAATACAGCTGGGATGATTATTTCATTCATGCTTTGAGGACAAGGAACAAAGTAAAATCAAGCGTTTACTTCATAAAAGCGAGGATTAGATTGAATGTGCTAGCTGTAGTCGATTTCCCTCTCAGGGGCGAATGGATTACACCCAATACTCCCGGAACGAAAGTTCCAAGCCATGGAACGGATTTGTTTGGTGAGAGATACGCTTATGATTTCGTTGGGATTGATCCGGGAAATCGAAGAATGCGTTTCTATCGACCTAACCCGCTCCATTACCTTTTTCTCGGCGTTCGTTTACAGGATTGTTATGGTTGGGGTCAATCCATCTTTTCTGTGGCCGCCGGAGTGGTTGTTCAAGCAGAGGATGGCTGTCCTGAGCGGAATCCCGTCCACCTGGTAAGAGACTTCTCTATAAATCTCAAAAATACCCGGTCTTTAAATTCTAAGCAAATGATTGATTTCCGATCACTCTCCGGAAATTTCATCATCATCGAAACCAACAACGGGTATGCTGTCTATGCACATGCTCAAACAGGCTCAATCAAAGTCTCCCCAGGCGACAAAGTCATTCCAGGCCAACAGCTTGCAAATGTTGGACATTCTGGAAATTCGACAGCTCCTCATTTACACTTCCAAATGATGGATCATCCAGATCCATGGAAAGCACAAGGCATTCCATGCTGTTTTCGTACCTATGAAGTCCTTCAGAATGGCAACTGGCACCTCGTACAAAATGGTATCCCTAAGGCAACAAACAGGATTCGTAAACTATGAGGATATTATTTAAAGATAGACCCTCTTCACTTGTTATTTGGCTTTAGGTAAAACTTGCAATAGTTGTCAGAACAACTTTACTTTCACTGTATGGACTTTTCTATAATTAAAACACTGTACATTCTATATGTGTGTTTTTTGCATAACCTCCATTAGGGGCACAAAGGAATGATCTTATTGGATTCCCTGAGAGCTTGAATATAAACAAATTCATCATTGTCACTAAAATAGTAATATGTAATGCCATTGGGAAACAGCGCTACAAGGTTCCCACTGACACCTAGCATCTGGGGAACCCAGAATTCACAATCAAAACCATTGGATTCGGTAAAATGTGTCGCCCAAAAAGCATTGTTATACATACGTTGGTTATCAATTCTTACCCCACCGTCATCAGGGTCTTGATGCAATGAAGCAGCTAATAATTCCGGTTTCAAAACCTGTTCTTCGATAACTTGACCTTTCTCCTTGAGAAGAAAATCCCCAATTCTGGTGATATCATCCGGGGTCCACCACTGCCCATAACCACCCTCCGCCTGCCCTTGCCAGTTATTGTCAGCTGTACGCATTGTCGTAAAAAAACCAGGTCCTATCCCGAGTGGTTGGTAAATCTCATCAACAACAAATTGATAAATATCTGCCGAATCCCCCTCCATCCTTTGCAGAAAATTATGCAACGCCCGGGTAAGGATAAATGTATCACTGGTACGATATACCCACTTTACGCCTGGATCCGACTTGTGGGGTGCGCTGAAAGCTTCTTTGATTCGGTTTTCATAAGGTTGGGCACCAAAAAACACCCCCATTTTCTCACTTTCGTCGTCCGACATAAAACCAGCTGAGAAATAATTCCCTGTGGACATATCGATCGCGTGGTTGAAGGTAACATTCTCCCAATCCCCGGCACTGGATGTATATTCAGGCACATAATCCTTGATCAGCATTTCATTCCAATCCACATCATATTTTTGTGCCAGCCGCATCATCGCAATGCTGACAAAAGCCGACTTGGCAGTTGAGTAAGATGCTGCACGCATCGATTCGCAGAAGGGATAAGGCCCAAATCGTGTTTGACAACCACCAACATAATTGACACCATTCACAACCACGCCATACCAGGTCATATGGTCTGCGCTAACCCCGGCACCAAAGGCATTCACATCAATACCGGGATATTCTTTGCTGAGATCTTCAATTGCTTTTACAGGCATTCGTTCATTGATTTCAGCTTCAAAGTCCGTTCGAATTCGGGCTGCTTCCGGGATCATTTCAGGGTGATACACAGCATCCAATAACCCCCACAAATTAGCCTGAACCTGAGTGGTGGTTTCCTGCGTTACCTGATACCAAACTTTGGAGATGCTTCCATCAGAAAAAAGAAATGTCAAAGTGCCATTAAAAGTGGCATTACTACCTTTGGGAACCAGAGTAAAAGGGATGGCAGCCCGGGAATATTCACCATCTCCAGATTCCTGCCAGACACGTCCAGGTTCCAGAATAATATTCCAGATGGGGTGATTAGCAACAATTATTCCCCTTTGGACAGGGATTAGATATCCACCTGCTTGCACAAATGCGAAATCAAACGCAGGTAGATATGAGAATTCGTTGGGTAAATCGCCACGCAAAACTTGCATGTGTCCACCCTTCTCTTCATTCAGTAATTCCAAACGGCCCTCAAAAACATACCTGTTTGAGGTTACAACAGGAGGAGGTGTGAGAGCTTCTTCATTGAGTGGACCGTTGAACTCAAACCCACTCAATAATTGAGTAGATGGTAAAAGTGCGGAGGAGAAGGTCTCATAGTATTCCTTCTGGGCGGAATCTAATTTAGAACCATCTTCATAAACATTTTCATCTTGATTATCTCTTTCAGGAATGAATTCCTCTTGATCGAATTCCTTTTCTGAACATGAACTTAATAAGAAGGTAAGCAGAAGAAAAACAATCATTAATTTCTTAATCACGGGTATCATCGATCTCTCCCTCCGGATCTTATAAAAACCTCTCCAAATTATTTATCCATTAAACGAGTCGCGAAAACAACCGCCTAAATGGCTAGTTTTCAATCTCAATTAAAATTTCTGGAGCATTGAAGGTTTTTAAGGGTGAGATCTCGTTAGAAAACGCCAACCAGTAGAAATTTATTTTCTATATGTTCTTTTTATGAATGCTTAGACATCTCCACATTTAATTAGAGTTAATGTGCTACCTGTTGAAACCAAGCCAAATCCCAAAAAAATAATCGCGAAGTTTCCTGGAATTATCTGAAATATTATTAAGATCGGCAAACTGATTCCAATGAGAATTAATCCAATAGAAATCAGCATACCTAGTCTTGGATGCAAAAATCTTCTAAAATCAAATCTGTTTTGGGTGAACGAATTTTGAATGGAAATTAGGTTTTGTTTAAATTCTAAAGCTGCCATACCAACCTCCTTACTTAACTGGTTGTATATTTATCTTACCGAATCTTTTGCCTGGAGTCACTAGCCAACTGGGGAGGATTTATATGAAATTTGTAATTTAAATTTCTTATTCCGAAACAAGAATTGGTCTTCTGTATTGACAAATTTCTTATTAAATCGTAAAATACCGATATAAGGAAATAAAATATGGAAAAACACCCGCTCACACTTGACGATCAGCGCCTAGCTGCCATGCTAAAAGCTCTAGGTAACCCGATCCGCTTTCGTATTATGCACATTCTGGCTGAGAATAAAATATGCATCACCGGTGATATCGTTGAATTGACCGATCTGGCGCAATCCACTGTCAGCCAACATCTCAAAGTACTGCGTGAAGCAGGTCTGATCAGCGGTGAAATCGAAGGTCCTGCGACCTGTTACTGCCTGAATGACGCTGGTATCCGCTGGATGAAATCAAAAATCGATAATTGGCTGCCGGAATGTTGTCCAGCACCTGAGAATAGACGGTTTGTTGTCAATCATAAACATGGTTTTTCTGGATAGATGCATCATAATAAATTTTTTTTCATAATTATCGTAAAATTACGATAAAGAAAGGTATATAGCAATGCAATCAAAATCAAACACCTATTTTATAGAAGTTGCTGAACAATGGGATGATCTACGCAAAGGCTTTTTCCCTGACTCTTTACGAGAAGAAGTCATCGCCAAAGCTTATCTCCTGCCAGAAATGGTCGTGGCTGATATTGGTGCGGGAAGTGGGTTTCTGAGCCGTGCTCTGGTAGAACACGTGACGATGGTTCACCTGGTAGATGCATCCGAAGAAATGTTGTCACAGGCAAAAAAGAACCTCTCCACCCACACGAACACATCTTTTCACTTAGCTGAAGGCAGAACAATTCCCCTTCCTGATGCCAGTCTGGACGCAGTTTTTGCCAATATGTATTTACATCATGCGCCTGACCCATTGGCTGCCATTCAGGAAATGGCTCGTCTGCTTAAACCAGGCGGACGCTTATTGATCAGCGATTTGGATCTGCACACCCACACCTGGTTGCAAGAAGAAATGGCGGATGAATGGCCGGGTTTCAAGCGAGATCAAGTCATGGTCTGGTTCAAAGCAGCGGGACTGGTAAATTCGTACATCAGTTGCAGTGGTTCTAATTGTTGTGGAACCAGTCAGACGGATACTTCACGTACTGCCGAAATCAGTACTTTCATCGCTGTTGGATCCAAACATATCAGTCGCAAAGCGGATGTGCAGCAATCATATGGAGTTATTGCCGAAAGCGGATGTGGTTGTGGCTGCAGTCCTGCCCAACCTTCCAATGGCTATCGAATCGTGGAGCAACCCCGTTGTGCCCCGCAAGCATCCGAAAATAACCTCTATCAATTCGATGAATTAAAAGTCATTCCGGAAGAAGCAGGCGACATCTCTCTCGGTTGTGGCAATCCTTTGGCGATGGCATGTCTCAAACCAGGAGATACGGTGCTCGACATCGGATCCGGTGGTGGCATCGATGTCTTCCTGGCAGCTAATCGCGTCGGACCTGAAGGCCATGTGATCGGTGTGGATATGACACTGGCGATGTTAAAACGATCCCGCACATCAGCTATAAAACATGGCTACCATCAGGTTGAGTTTCGGCAGGGGGAGGCTGAGAATTTACCGGTCGATGACAATAGCGTGGATGTGGTCATTTCCAACTGTGTGATCAACCTGACCGAGGATAAGACCCAGGCATTCCAGGAAATCTATCGGGTGCTCAAACCCGGTGGACGACTGGAAATTAGTGATGTGGTAGCCGCACATAGCCTGCCGTTGGAGGTACGTCAGAATCCCAATCAATGGGCAGCCTGTGTATC
>JACZIY010000496.1 GCA_014860845.1 Anaerolineaceae bacterium | reverse complement strand
CACAATGTCTGCATATTGATACCCGAAATCCATAGGACCATAAGCTTTTAGTGCATCTCGCCAGTTGCCATATTTTCCAAACAAATTTATGAGCATGCGACTTCCGTATTCAATATTGAATTCTGGATTGAATAATTCATCCAATCCGGGACGGTTCGAAAAACAGGGACCATTAATGCACATGAAATTTGCTGCAACTCCATCGTTGGGCATAATCTGCATCAATCCAACTGCGCCGGATTTGCTGTAGGCATCTTTGTCCCCTCCTGATTCCTGAAGCATCACAGCTGCTATCAAATTTGAATCCAAGGAATATGTTTCAGCATTCATATCAATCAGATCACACCATTGCTGAATTTCCTGTGGATATAAGGAGGAAATTTTGCAGGATAATTTCGTGTCATCATTTTTTTGATGGATATTCGTTGAAACTTCAATATTATTCTCTGGTGATGCAGAAACAATCTCTGATGGAGATAATAACCTGGTTGCTGCAAAAATCAGAAAAATAGATCCTAATATTACACCAATGAAAATTTTATGAATAGAAATCATGATGCAATTACTCCTAAAAAAATAAAAAGAATCATATATAACGAAATAATAGCACAATAGTTCTATTAAAGCAAGAAAAAAAGAGGCATTTCCATAATTAGAAATACCTCTTAGATCAGCGAGAGGTTACTCTTTTTCTTCTAATTCCCGTTTGTGTGCATTGATGATTTCCTGCTGCAGGTGAGCAGGCACTCGTTCGAAATGATCAAATTCCATATCGAAGATACCACGACCACCCGTTAAAGAGCGAAGTTGTGTGGTGTATCGCAGCATTTCTGCCATAGGCACCGTAGCTGTTACAACAGATCGACCTTTATCGGTATCCATGCCCTGAACACGGGCTCTTTTGGTATTTAAATCACCAAGGATATCACCCATATTGTTCTCAGGAACGATTATTTTTACGTTCATAATCGGTTCCATGAGGACTGGACCTGCATCCTGGAACGCAATTTTAAAGGCTTCACGACCAGCTATTTCAAACGCCACTGGTTTTGAATCCACAGCATGTTCTTTTCCATCAAAGACGGATACGCGAACACCGTAAACAGGATAACCAGCGATAATACCGTCTTTCATCGTTGAGAGTATCCCTTTTTGAATGGATGTAAAGTATGATTGAGACACAGCACCACCAAAAACATCCCAGGTCATTTCAAATTCACCTTCTGAGGGTAGGGTTTTCAAGTGGACTTCGCCAAATTGACCGGCACCACCAGTTTGTTTCTTATGGCGGTAAATTCCAATACCTTCTTTAGTAATGGTTTCTTTGTAGGCAACTTTTGGTTCTGCGGTATTGATATTTAATTGGAATTTGGATGATGCTCGTCTTACAGCAACCTCAATATGCTGATCACCCATACCCTGTAATACAGTTTGGCGGGTTGAGGATTCCATTGACCAGGAAAGGGTCATATCTTCTTCACAAAGCCGGGTTAATACCGTACTGATTTTAGCGGAATCTTGTTGTGTTTTTGGAGAAACTGCGACACGATATAAAGCGTTTGGATATTTTGCGGAAGGCAAGATGATCGGAGTACTTTTATCGCCGAGGGTATTTCCAGTGACAGTTTCGGATAATTTTGGAACGATCGCAATATCACCAGCATGAACAGTTTTCACTGGGATATTTTCTTTACCTCTGGGGATACTGACGGTTCCAAACCTCTCTTCATCACCTTTCTCGTGATTCCAGACACGTGAATCAGAATTTATCACACCAGAATAAACACGGAAGTAAGTTTGTTTTCCAACAAAAGGATCAGCAGTGGTTTTCCATACATAAGCGACTAATGGACCAGAATCAGATGATGTGATCTCAACTTCATTATCTTTATTGGTGGATTTGTATGGACCAGCTTCGATTGGAGATGGCATGAGATTTATAATGGCATTTAATAAGGGAACCATTCCAATCTGAAGCGTTGCAGAAGAGACAAAAACCGGGACAAAACTTCCTTGTTTGATCACAGATTTTAATCCACGGGAAATTTCTTCTGGTGAAAGAACACCATCTTCGAAGAATTTTTCCATCAAATCATCAGCACCTTCAGCAGCAGCTTCAACGATTGCTGTATGTGCTTCTTCTGCGGCTGCTTTAAATTCAACTGGAATTTCAACGCTTTCTGTGCCTACGCCTTTGTAAGCTTTCATGTTAACCAGGTCAATAACACCTTTAAAATCTGTTTGTTCACCCCAGGGGAATTGTAGCGGAAGCAATCTGATATCAGATAATTCCTGGAATGAATCAAAAATCTTTTTAAAATTGGCATTCTCTCGATCCATTTTATTAATCAAAACGAACCGTGGGATATTCTTTTCCCCACTATAATTCCAGGCTAATTCGGTTCCAACTTCGATACCAGCGACTGCATCAACTAAAATAATTGCTCCATCAGATACACGTAATGCAGATATTTCTTCACCAAGAAAATCTGTATAACCAGGCGTATCAAGAATATTTATTTTATGATCATTATATTCGACAGGTAAAACAGAGGTGTAAATGGAAATACTTCGACGCTGTTCCTCTTCGTCAAAATCGGAGATGGTTGAGCCGTCTTCAATTTTACCCATACGATTGATCGCACCAGTAAAATTCAATAATGCTTCTCCTAAAATTGTTTTACCAGTGCCACTATGAGATGCGAATGTAATGTTACGAATTGACTCGGTCTTATATTCTTTCATGAACCTAACCCTTCTTAAAATGTTATTTTCTGACTACCCTCTCAAACTAATCCTTACGATGATGAAAAAGGCAGATTGTCAAGGTATTTACTCAAAACGTCACAATTATATCAGTGATACTCAGATTCTTCGAGTGACTCACCGAAAAAATAGCCAAATTCAGCAGTAAATAATAAATGAAAATATAAATGAGTAAATTATTGAGAAATGGATTTCACCATTTTCCAGGCGGGTTCTACAACATTCTGTAATTTGTTATTATGATCACGAAAAGACCATTCACCAGGTTCAGATCCAACAACTTCAAATCCTAATCTTTCATATAGCCGAATGGCTGGATGATTTGTTTTCGCAACATTTAAAGTGATTTCACGAAAATTACGCTTTAGGAGATCTTTTTTAACTACACTGAATATGCGAGATCCCAAACCAGCGTTTCTAAATTCAGGTTTTATCCTGAATGCATACAGATATGCACTGAAAAAACCATCAGCAAGATCTTTCCTTACAGAATTGAGTTGAATAAAAACCTGCCCAATGACCCCAATCTGAGGAAGATCTGCGACCCAGAGAATATTTTTCCCCTGGTTTCTATTTTTATAAGCATTTAGATAAACCTGACGCAGGTGTTTATATTCTCCATTCCATTCCAGTTGAGGTAAATCAGATAATATCAAATGGCGAATGATGACCTTGTTGATCCAGAGATAGGATTGAGTTTGATTAATTTGGATTGGTTCACTTTTCATGTTCTGATAAAGAAGCTATCACTTCATCCAGCAAGATGTTTTCATGTTCAACGGAACGAATTTCCTCATCCAGCCAGGCTCTGCGAAGCCGGGATAGAATTTTTTTGTAAATTGGTCCAGGCGTGATTCCCATTTTTTGTAATTCTTCTCCACTGGTGAAAGGTTTTACCTTCTTCCAGTGCGATATATATCTAAATATCAATTCACAAATTCGATGGTCTTCTAATGTGTTGTAAAGAATAAAAAGTACATATGGGGATAAGGTATCAAGATATTCGGTGATTTGGCTTGGATTGCTATTCACCAACTTATGAATCGATTTAAGTGATTGCTGGGCTTTTAAACTGGACTCTGAAACGATGGCAGGTGTGCGTAATCGTCGGCAGATAGGTCGGGTATTGGTGTCTAAATACATGAACCAGGTGATGTAGGCAAGAAGGGTATTAATCTTTGAGTTTCCGTTAAATGACGAAATTTGCCAGATAGGATCAATTGGCAATTTTATAATTTTAACCATTTTTTCAATGATTTCGGTATTGATGCTCAAATTTGGATGAATTTCTTGCAGAAAATTTAGCTCCTGTAATCGAAGGAGCGCAGGTTTTGGATCCGATTCAGATAGGATCAAATTCAATTCATGTCTTAATCTGTCTCCAGAAACCTGATCAATTAAATCTCTGGCTTCCTCCAGCAATTGGAATGTGCGATTTTCGATCCGAAAATTAAATCTTTGTTCAAAACGAATCGCCCGGATCAGCCTGGTTGGGTCATCAATAAATGATAATGAATGCAATACTTTGATCAGGCCAGATTGGAGATCTTCATATCCACCCCAATAATCATATAATTCTCCATAATGACTTCCGTCTAATCTAAGTGCCAGTGTATTGATGGTGAAATCTCTGCGATGCAAATCGAGTTTAATGCTGGATCTTTCCACCTGGGGGAGGGCAGTTGGAAAATCATAAAATTCAGTGCGTGCGCTGATGAGATCAAGTGTCTCTGGAAGAACGGAAAAATCCACTTCTGAAAATTCTGGATATTTTTCCTTTAAATTCTGGTGAATACTGTAAATTTGCCATTTTGCTGTCCCAAAGCGTTTATGGGTGTTGACTTTGCCACCAAATTGTTTCAATAAACTCTGGGTGAATGAAATAGCATCTCCTTCAACTACAACATCGAAATCCAATGAAGGCCGGTTCAAAATAAGATCCCTGACAAATCCCCCAACGATATAAATGGCCGTTTTTTGTTGATGGGCATGTTGTGCGATCAGATTCAGGAGAGTGACATGCGCTTTAGGAAGAGCTGAATTCAGCTTATTAGACAGGTTCTTTTTATCCACAAATGTGGTTTTGGGTTTCCCGATGGCTTTTAATAAATCAGTTCTTGTGATTATTCCAACAATTGAACCGTTTTTAGCATCTATAACTGGAATTTGACCCCAACCTGATTCTGTCATCACCTGTTGCACTTTATCGAGAGAATCCTTTAAGTCAACAAAAATCTCTCCTGTTTCCATCAAGCTTGAAGCAGTTAGGTTCATCTTGTGAGAAATAGCCCGTTCTACACTACGGCGATTGAGTAATCCAACAATATTTCCATTTGATACTACTGGATACCCTTCATATCCATAGCGCTTCATTAAGTTTGATGCTTCCTCTGCACTTGTTTGAGGAGTGATAAGTAAGGGCTGTTTGGACATGATTTGAGCAGCAGATATCGCTGGTTCCACAAAATCGTGTAATTTTTCAATTAATTGCTTGTATATATCCTCAATGTGAGGTTCTCCATCTTCCACTTGAATAAGGGCAGCTGCTGCTCTAGGATGTCCACCTCCACCAAATTGTTGAGCAATTTTTCCTACATTAATTTGATCAGTTGTTGATCTGCCAATTAATCGCAGCCCTTCCTGAGATTTCACCAGTAAAAATAAAGCCTCAGGATCTAATAAATCTCTGATTTTGTGCGCAATGCTGGAAATCTCCTCATCCAGGTCACTGGCATCCGCCATTGCAGTCACAATTCGATTTCCGTGGATATCAAAATGTTGGGTCTTCAACAGTAAGCGATCATACACAGCTCTTTGTTGATCAGACAATGGGGGATTAAGATATTGATTTGCAATGGCTAGACTGGCTCCTTTTTCAATTAAGTAAGCGGCAGCTTGTAAATCTTTTGCTGTTGTGTTGGCATAAGATAACGATCCAGTGTCTTCATAAATACCCAGTAAAAACAGGGTCGACAAAAAGATAGACAGCGTACCATTTCTCTTTTTCAGTTCTTCAACCAGAATCGTTGTGCAACTCCCGGTGCTTTCAAAGACGGTTGTCCATTGTTCGGGCAAATCCTTTTTCTTTTGGTGATGATCAATCACATGCACCGAAGTATTCTTTGAAATCCCTTTCAATGTGACCAAAGCTTGCGTGTCCACAAGCGTAATATGATCTATTTTGATGGGAGAAATATCTTTATACTGATGAAGCGGTAACTCATTTCCGCAAAGGTCCAGAAATGCGCGTACATTCCTGTTAATCCGATTTGGCAAGATCGCAATCGCATTAGCGTCCAGAAGTGCTGCAGCTGTTAATGCAGCGATCGCATCGAAATCCGCCTGTTCATGGGTCAGAATAATATCCATAATTTCATTTTATCATTTTCTAAATCCATTAACATCTTATGTTTTGATTGAAATTGGTAATTCTTTTGGTATGATTTATTTCGGAGATAACTATGACACAAAAACTAAGTCAACAAGAAGTTTTAAGATATTCAAGACACTTACTGATTCCTCAGGTTGGATTATCTGGTCAACAAAAATTAAAAGAAGCCAGTGTTCTGATTGTTGGGACAGGAGGATTGGGATCACCAATTTCATTATATCTCGCAGCTGCTGGGGTGGGGACGATCGGGCTTGTTGATTATGATGTTGTTGAGGATTCAAACCTCCAAAGGCAGGTCATTCACTCCACAAAAAAGATTGGAATACCAAAAGTTGAATCAGCCAAACAATATCTGGAAGATCTGAACCCGTTTGTTAAGATTGAAACATTTAATGAAATGTTAACCGCAGAAAATGTTGAAGGAATTGGAAAGAATTATCAGATCATTGTGGATGGCAGTGATAACTTCAGCACCCGCTATTTATTGAATGATTATTGTGTTTTTCATAAAAAACAATACATCTATGGATCAATCTTTCGTTTTGAGGGTCAGGTGAGTGTATTTGATGCCCAACATGGTCCTTGTTATCGATGTATATTCCCAACACCACCTCCTCCAGGCGTTGTTCCAAGCTGTGGTGAAGGTGGTGTTTTTGGTGTTTTACCCGGTACTGTAGGAACTATTCAAGCTACTGAAGTAATTAAACTCATCCTGAGTCTGGATAACAGTCCTTATGGAAAATTGTATCTTTATGATGCAATTGATCTTTCTCTTCAAACCATCCAACTGCGAAAGAACCCCAATTGTAAAATTTGTGGCACTCATCCAGATATTTTAACCTTGCAAGATACAGAATTTTTTTGTGAGATCCATGGGCAGGAAAATCCTTCTCCACAAGAGTGGGGATGGAGTGTGCAACAATTAAAAACTTCGATTGATTCCGGAAAAGAGCTTCGTTTAGTTGATGTTCGTGATTCGGTTGAGCGGGAAGTCGTTCTTATTCCTAATAGTGAAAATATACCCTATGAGAGAATCAATTCTGAAATGTTTGAGGACGAAAATGTACCAGTCATATTTTATTGTCGTAATGGAATTCGATCCGGAAGAGTTGTACAAAAACTGCGGAATTCCGGATTTCAGAATATATTTAACCTCATTGGTGGTACAAATGCCTGGGCTAGGGAAATTGATCCAGAATCTTATTTGTACTGAGTAGAAAGCAGAATTAATGGAATTGAATAAAAAATTATCTTTAATGGCAGTTTTAGCTCATCCAGATGATGAAACATTTGGCATGGGTGGTACATTGGCAAAATACGCTCATGATGAAGTAAATGTTTACCTTGTTTGTGCAACAAGGGGAGAAGTGGGGGAGATGGATGAGGAATTTCTGAAGGGGTTCAATTCACCAGCTGAAAGGCGTGAATATGAATTAAGTTGCGCTGCCAAAAATTTAGGAATAAAAGAAGTAATTTTTCTGAATTATCGTGATTCTGGAATGGTTGGGTCAGAACATAATCGGCATCCTGAGTCATTATTTGCTGCGAATCTGGAAAAAGTCGCAGAGGAGGTTGTTCAAATAATACGCCGGCTTCAACCAGCTGTTGTTATCACATTTGATCCTATTGGAGGATACAGACACCCGGACCACATAAAAATCCACGACGCGACCGTAAAAGCATTTCAACTGGCTTCAAAACCAGAGTATAAAGATGGGTTGAATCAAGAAGCTTTTCAGGTAAAGAAATTGTACTTCCATAGCATCCCTAAGAATTTCCTGAGATGGATGGTAAGACTAATGAAGTTGGTTGGCAAAGATCCTCGTAAGTTTGGCAAAAATCAGGATATTGATCTTGTTTCTATCGCTGAAGTTCATTATCCAACTCATGCAATTATTAACTATAGCAAATTTGTTAAGTTGAGAAATGAAGCCTCTGCCTGCCATTCCAGCCAGGGTGGAAGCCGGGTTAGTGGGGGATTGATGGGTTGGCTCCAAAGGATTCTGGGAAGCAAAGACCGGTTTATGAGAGCATCCCCTGAACCTTATCCTGGTGAAAAAATCGAAAATGACCTTTTTCAGGGGATATAAATCAATAGAAGTAGAATGGGAACCTTATTTTTTCCCATTCTATTGAATAAAGTTCTATTTCGCTTTGAAAACCAGTTTGTCAGAATCTTTGGAAATTATGATTTCCTGACCATCCTTTATTTCCGAGGTGAGCAATTTCATCGCTAATGGATCCATAATCTCTCTTTGAATAGACCTTTTCAATGGACGAGCTCCAAAATCAGGATCATATCCAACTTCAGCAAGATATTCCATTACCTCTGGTTCTAACCTAATCGTTAATCCTCGTTCTTTCAACCTTTTAGTTAATAGACCTAATTGAATTTTAATTATTTGTTTCAAATCTTCCTTGGTCAATCGGTGGAAAGTGATAATTTCATCAATTCGGTTCAGAAA
>JACZIY010000495.1 GCA_014860845.1 Anaerolineaceae bacterium | reverse complement strand
AATGTTAACGCCGCACGGGCGCTGGATTCTTCAGCCGGTCAGGTACAGTACAGAATGACCCAGGCGTTGGGATCGAGCTCAGTAAAGCGTGAATCCATTTCAGTATCAGCGATGGAGAGCGCCCCGGGGATATGACCGGTGTTATACAGTTCATCTCCACGCACATCTACAAACACAGCAGTGCCGGCATCATAAGCTGCTTTGGCGTCCTGAACGGTCACACGTTCCACTTCTGGATAGGGGACAAATGTATTTTGGGTAGCCACGGCTGATTGCGCCGGTTGTTGCGCCTGGATGACCAGCACCGCCACAGCCACCACCAGCATTAACCCACCAATCAGGATTACCCAGATGGAAGGATCTATTTTTTGTTTGCTTTTTTTCTGCCTTGCCAATGTTCGCTCCTTGACATACTATTTTAAAAGGAAGAATAAGGTTTTGATTGGTTGAAATTATATCGCAATTTACGACAAACTCAATCTGATTAACAAACTTCTTAAAATATTCTAATTTGGATTTAAGTCTTAATAATATTGGTCTTTACCCCGATCCAAAGGACAACGCCAAATACCAGGATCAGAAAACTACCTCCCACGAATACCCATTTTAAAGAAGTAATGATGCCAGCCAGGCTGGCAAGAATATCGGTCGGTTGTGGATAGCGAAACATCACTACCATATTGGTGATATTTTCCAGATAATCCAACAGGATACCTGCCAGCGGAGCCAGATTGAGAAGACGCAGTTTTGAACCCTCCAGAATGGTCTTGTCAAAAATCCAGCTGATGGCGTTAATCAAGAAGAAGGTATATACCAGTGGCCAGACAATATCAAAGGATATGCGCGAATCCAGATAATATAGTCTGCCTTCCAGACCATACTCTTCTGCAATTTGGTATAGGTCGGTTTTAGAATAATAAAAAGAGGTATCCGGAGATGGAGTTGAACCGAGAACCTCATCCGATCTGGATGCTTCAGACGGCAGCACCACCAGCATGAACATAACAAACAAAGCCAGTGAAATAAGAAACACCCAAAATGATGATTTGCTGTAAAAATATTGAGAAATTCGCTGCATAAGGGTTCCATCCTGGTTGAAGTTTATACTTAGAGTCTTCCTCTGTAATTTTACCTTTGTTTTTCCAAATGGATTTATAGAAAACAAAAACACCGCAGAAAGTGAAAAGCGGTGTTCATGAGTAAATCAAAGCGGTCGGATGATTATGGTGCGCTTACCTGAATATTCAATCCCTGCCCGGTGGCTTCGATGGCTTTGAGTTGTCCCTGACGGGCAATATCAGCAGCGGCTGCCAGAATGCGTAAAGCTTCCGAGGGGTTGTGGAAGCCCATGCTATTTTCGGCGGCAATGAAATCCCAGCGTAATTGGGCTTCGCGATGCATCTGGCGTGCTTCTTCTAATAATTCTTTGTCTACACCTGCGACATCGGCTGCTTTTTTTATGGTCATGGATGCCGCAAGAATAGCGTCTTCTGTAATCACCATCGTATCCCAGACTTGCTGTTGGATGATGGAGACACGTTCGGTCACGTAAGTAACGCTGGTGTGGCAGGTACCGCAACTGGCTTCCGGTTCGATCAACGGGCTGCGCATATTGTGGTTGGAGAACTTGGCTGCCCCATCTTTGGTGTAGGGCATATGGCAATCTGCACAGGCGACCCCGGCTTTGTAGTGGGTGCTATCTGCGGTGAAGAGTTCGTAATCGGGATGTTGCATCT
>JACZIY010000494.1 GCA_014860845.1 Anaerolineaceae bacterium | reverse complement strand
TGAAACCGGTGAGTGATCATCTAAAGACTAATAAAGAACTTTTTTCCAGGCAAGGAATAAGATTGACATACTCATCTTATTTTATTGTTGCTACTGCACTTGCATTAAGAGCCTATCCTTTGGTCAATTCAACCTGGACTGAAAATGGCATCCTTGTAAAAAATGCGATCAATATAGGACTGGCTACTTCATTGGAAGAAGAAGGTTTAATTGTGCCGGTCATTAAAAATGCAGATGGATATTCCATATCTGGTTTAGCACGGGTTGTTGGAGACCTAGTTAATCGGGCAAGAAACCATCAACTAAAACCAGATGATGTTACAGATGGAACATTTTCGATCACCAATCATGGAACAGCTGGATCTTTATTCGCTACACCGGTAATTAATCAACCTCAGGCAGGTATATTAGGTATAGGAGCCATAAAGAAACGGGTGGTGGTTATCAATGACGCGATTGCCATTCGACCAATGGTTTACCTTTCATTCACATTTGACCACCGTATATTGGATGGATCAACTGCTGATAATTTCCTGGCAAAAATTGTAACTGTTCTGGAAAATTGGCAATAAAATAACAAAAAATAGTTCTGAAATTGGGCAGGTAATTGATATAATTTTATGTTGATATCACGGAAACTTGTCTGATGAGTAGAGGAGTAACATGAGTGAATATGATGTAGTCGTATTAGGAGCTGGACCAGGTGGTTATGTGGCTGCCATCCGATCATCACAACTTGGATTAAAAACGGCCATTATTGATAAAGAATGGATGGGAGGTGTTTGTTTAAATGTTGGATGTATACCATCTAAATCTTTATTAAAAAATGCTGATGTCGCCCACACCTTACGAACGGGAGCAAAAGAATTTGGTTTTTCATTCGACAATTTAAAACTGGATTATTCAGTTGCCGTAAAACGTAGTCGTCAGGTTTCTAACAGGTTGACAAAAGGTGTTGGTTTCTTAATGAAGAAGAACAATATTGATGTCATTATGGGTGCGGGTCGTCTGACTGCCAAAAATAAAATCAGTGTAACCAGTGAAGATGGCAGCACTCAGGAGGTTGTCGCAAAGAACATCATCGTTGCTACTGGCGCACATTCTTCTCTAATACCTGGTGTGGATATTGATGGAGAAAGAATCTTATCTTACAAAGAAGCTATTTTACAAACAAAGCAACCTCAATCGGTTGTAATAATTGGAGCTGGCGCCATCGGTGTCGAATTTGCTACCATCTGGAATGGATACGGCACCGAAGTTACTATCGTCGAAATGCTTCCTCGCCTGGTACCCTTAGAAGATGAGGAAATTGGCACAGAGCTGGAAAAAGCATTCAAGAAGGTAGGCATAAAATCGCTGACTGGACATCGTGTCGAAAAGGTTGAGACGACTGAATCAGGTGTAAAAGTAACTGTTTCTCAGGATGGCTCAGAAAAAATTCTGGAAGCTGAACAAGCACTGATTGCGATTGGATTTAAACCCAATTCAGCTGATCTGGGCTTAAAAGAGATGGGTGTTAATCTGGATAAACGTGGTTTTATCGAAATTGACGATCGATTGGCAACGAATATTGCCGGAATTTGGGCAATTGGTGACGTAACCGGTAAATTGTTATTGGCTCATGTTGCCAGTGCTCAGGGAATTGTTTGCGCCGAGAATATTGCAGGTGTGGATACCGTGAAACTGGATTATAGAATGATGCCAAGGGCTACTTATTGCCAACCGCAGGTAGCTTCTTTTGGTCTGACAGAAGCACAGGCAAAGGAAGAAGGGTATGAGGTCAAAGTCGGTCGTTTTCCCTTCCAGGTGAATGGAAAATCACTGGGATTGGGTGAATCAACTGGTTTCATAAAGATAGTCACAGATGTGAAATATGGAGAGATTTTAGGTGCCCATTTGATCGGACCTGAGGTGTCAGAATTATTACCTGAATTAACCCTGGCACAGAGCATGGAATTAACAGCTGAAGAAATTGCCCGAAATGTACATGCCCATCCGACATTGAGTGAAGTAATCATGGAAGCAGCTCACGGAATAGTGGGTGAGACGATCCATATTTAGAAAAAACAATTTCATCGAAAGGCTTTGTGAAGTCACAAAGCCTTTTTTTATTGATCTTCCATAAAATGTAAATCGTCCATCCCGATGAATGCGTCGCTTATGCTATAATTTTCCACCAGACGTGAAGGAAAATGATGTCTAAAAATTAAGAAAAAATTCAACTTTATGTTGATTAATAAAGGGATAAGAATGTTAAATAAGATTGCCAAAGTATTTGAATATGATCCACAAAAAAAAGAAATTGAAGAAACCGCAGAACTTGCCAGATCAATTACCCTGCTGGAACCCCAGTTTGAAAAATTATCAGATTCTGAAATATTTAATAAAACCAATGAATTTAAACTAAGATTTGAAGATGGGGAGCCATTGGATGATCTTATGATTGAAGCTTTTGCCACCGTCCGCGAGGTGAGTAAAAGAACTTTAGGATTACGTCATTTTGATGTACAGATGATTGGTGGTATCACCATGCATCGCGGGAAGATTGCAGAAATGCGTACTGGTGAAGGAAAAACGCTGGTTGCTACTTTACCTGTTTATCTGAATGCAATCACAGGGCGAGGTGTCCATGTTGTAACCGTCAATGACTACCTTGCCAGACGTGATGCTCGCTGGATGGCTCCTATTTATGTCTCTTTGGGCCTTTCTGTTGGTGTTTTGCAGATGGCAAGTCGTACAGAGAATGGACAGAAAGCTTTTATTGTTGATCTGGAAAAAACTTCTTCCATAGAAGATCAAAATCAATTGGTGATGGTGAACCGCCAACAGGCATATCTTTCGGATGTCGTTTATGGGACCAATAGCGAATTTGGTTTTGATTACTTGCGTGATAATCTTACCAATCGTTTGCAGGATCGGGTTCAAAGAGGCCATTATTACTCGATCATTGATGAAATCGACAATATTCTGATCGATGAAGCACGTACTCCGTTGATTATCTCCGGTCCTGCTTCAGACGAAACCGAATGGTATGTGCGTATGGCGTTAGTTGTACGTCAACTGAACCCGGAAGATTATGAGATCAGTGAAAAAGATCGCTACGTTGCTTTGACGGAGTTGGGCGAAGCACATGTGGAAGATTTGTTGCAAATGCCTATTCGGGACCCTGAACGACCGGAGGATATTTCACCAGAACAAGCTAGAATTTTAGGGTATCTTGAACAAGCCCTCAAAGCACAACATCTATTCCGACGAAATAAGGATTACCTGGTTCAGGGTGGAAAAGTTGTCATCGTAGATGAATTTACCGGTCGATTAATGCCTGGAAGAAGATGGTCAGAAGGTTTGCATCAGGCTGTTGAAGCAAAAGAAGGAGTAAAAGTCGAACCGGAGAATGTTACATATGCGACCATTACCATCCAGAACTACTTCAGAATGTATGAAAAACTGGCAGGCATGACAGGTACGGCTGAAACGGAATCTGAAGAGTTTAATAAAATTTACAATCTGGATGTGTTACCGATCCCGACTAATCTTGAATTTCAGGCCTTTGGCAAAGATTCACACATGGAAACCATTGAAGACAAAGATGAAGAAGGGTATCGTTACACATTTTATGCATATCGGGACGATGCAAATAAGAAACCTGTTTTCTACAAACGAAAGGATTATCCGGATATTGTTTACCGGACGGAGGAAGCAAAGTTACGATCCATCGGAAAAGAAATACTTTTTTATCATATTCTCGGTCGACCTCAATTAATAGGCACAACCTCAGTGGAACTTTCTGATCGATTATCTGATCGACTTTCGATGGAAGCCATTCGTAGATTAATGCAAACCTTTCTTATCAGGGATACCTGGATGAAGAAAAATGATCGCGAAATGATTGAGCAAAAAGTACCGGAGTTGGAATTTCTGAATGAACCATTGGATCAATTGAATATTACCCAGATGAGAAAATACGCTCGGGATTTAGGACTTGAATCAGTTAACCCGCAGGATCCGGAGAATCTGAAACGCGGATTAGCAATTCTGGACTTACCGGAAACATATTCATCCCGCCTTCATGACGTTTTAGGTGCAGGTGTTCCCCATCGGGTCTTGAATGCCAGAAAACATGATGAAGAAGCTTTAATTATTAGTAAAGCTGGCGCATTCGGTGCGGTGACGATTGCCACGAATATGGCTGGTCGAGGTGTTGATATTAAATTAGGGGGTGAAATCAGTGAAGAGATTCATGCTGATATTGCCCGAGTATTACGAAGAAACCAGATAGATCCTTATTCACTCAGGGATGAGGATAAACGACAACTATTGAAAAATATGGACCCAGAATTGTATGGGATTTATGTTGATTCGGTTAATGCATTTTTGCAGGCGATGGATGAAATGGAAAACGTTCGCGCTCTGGGTGGTTTGCATGTGATCGGTTCAGAACGCCATGAAGCACGCCGTATTGATAACCAATTGCGAGGACGAGCTGCCCGTCAGGGAGATCCGGGTTCTTCGCGTTTCTATCTTTCGTTGGAGGATGAATTAATGCGTTTGTTCGGTGGTCAGCAGGTTGATGGATTAATGCGTCGATTTAACGTCGATGCAAATATCCCGATCGAATCAGGTCTGGTGGGACGGTTGGTCGAACAATCTCAGCAAAGGGTTGAAGGCTCAAATTTTGATGTCCGTAAGCATCTGCTGGAATATGATGATGTGCTTAACATGCAACGAAAACGGATTTATTCTCAAAGGGATCGCGTCTTTGTCAAAGAAGATTTGACTGAAGATGTTATGGAAATGGTAAAGCTGGATCTTGAACAGCGGGTTACCAATGCGATGTTGGATGAAGAAGGTCCCTGGAAATTGATGGCGTACCTGGCTGATATTCAACCATCTATTGACTATGAGGATGTATTTTTCCCATCCTTTCACCTGAAAACAATCCTGGAAGAATTTGGTGGCAGTTTGGGTGATTTTCCAGTTTCCAAAGATAAGGTAAAGCCATTTTTGCTCAAACTTTCTGAGGATAGTCTGAACTCAGAAATCACACATGCCGTAGACAGCTCACAAAAATTCCTGGTCCGAGTTGATGAAACTGTTGAAACACAAAAATTGGAAAGGTTTGATGCACTTGATTCGTTTTTAGCCGGTTTGGAAGACTCACAAAATATTGAACCACAAAAGCCGCAACAATTACTACAGGAACTATCTAATCTTGTTCGAACTCCATTGCAATTAAATCCAAGACAATTACAGGAGTTGATAGAAGGTTCCAATGATATTGAAAATGAAATTCGCAATCAAATTGAGAAATTTTTGTTAAGTATTAATATTTCCCGGGCAGTTGGAACATTCGCTGTCAGATTCAATAACCTCGATGTTAAACCTGGAGATTTTCAGGGAAAAAATTGGGATGAATCAGTCGATATATTATTAGATGCAGTTGATGATGCATTTGCCAAACAAAAAAATGCTCTTCTTGGTGAACAAGGACAGTTGTCAATCGACATTGACAATTGGCTTCGACAGATTGATTCAAATACAATCGATCGTGATAATTTTTTCCGATTGATGATTTCGCTTGTTCAGGGTAGTCGATTGGCCTTTGATCGTAAAACTCATCGCCAGGTAAAACAGCGTTACAACCGATTAAATTACATATTTCTGGCAGCGCAGGCTTTACAAAAACAGGACAAAGCCCAAATATCTCAATCAGTTTTGGAACATTTACAGGACGCTTTAATTGCACTTCAATCGGTTTGGGGCATTTATGAATTGAACCGACTTCAACAAAACCAGGTGTCTTTGTCCAACCTTGACGAGAAGAACCGAAATTTGATTGTCAAAGAAATTGGGCAACAAAAGTTTGAAGAGTTAAAAGTTAAAATTATTCCTGATTTTGATTCTGAACAACGTGAAATCCTGCGTGATATCCTTGGAAAACGAGTTAGAAATGAAATTTATCGAGAATTGTTGTTATCTATCATTTCTCAAATGTGGGTAGAATATCTGACCAAGGTTGAAGCGCTACGCGTTTCGATTGGTTTAGAGGCGTATGGTCAACGGGATCCGCTTGTTCAATATAAGTCCCAAGCTTCTGAATTGTTCAAGACATTGTTGGAGGATATTCGATCAGCGTTGGTGAATCGCATGTTTACTTACCGGCCTTCGCAAAGAGTAAATTCAACAATTGAGAAAGAACAGGTGAGCCTGACTGAGGATAAGAAAATTCCGATCAGTCAAGAGGTCGAAAAATCTAAAAATAAAAGAAAAAGACGTCGCCATTGATATTATTAAGACAAATAAGTTCCTATTTTAACCATAATTTAACGAAAGCTTGCCAAGAACGCATTTCTTTCATATAATTTGGAAATCTTTTAAATTGGAGTATGTAGATCGTATGGAGCAAAAAGACACCAATCTCGAGCAAACAAAACCAGAAAATTCGCAAGAAGACAATATGGCTTCATTGCTCGAGCAAGAAGGAATGGATATAGATTTTCCACGCGCTGGAGAAATCAAGCAAGGAGTCATTGCGAGCATTTCACCGAATCAGATTTTGGTAAGTGTTGGCGCTAAATCGGAAGGTATTATTACCGGACGTGAATTTGATGCGATTCCCCAAGAAGAATTAGAAAAGCTAGCTGTTGGTCAGGAAATTTGGGTTTTTGTTTTAACACCAGAGGACTCCCATGGCAATTTAGTACTCTCTCTCATGAGAGCTATGGAAGAAAAATCCTGGTTCAAAGCAGAAGAACTATTGAAAACAAAAGATTCCTATAACAGCGTCATTCGTGGATATAACAAAGGTGGCTTAATTGTTCCAGTTGAAGGCCTGAATGGTTTTGTTCCTGCATCACAGATCAGTCTCTCCCGCAGAGCTGGATTAGTGGGTGATACTCCAGAAAAACGCTGGAGCCCCATGGTCGGAGATGAAATTGATGTCTGCGTCATCGAAGTGGATCGCGAACGACGACGATTAATTTTATCCGAAAGAGCTGCAAGCTCAGAAACGCGTGAATCCATCAAAGATCGAATCCTGAGCGAATTACAGGAAGGTGATGTTCGCACTGGAAAAGTCACCAGTCTGGCAGAATTTGGTGCTTTTGTTAATATCAATGGTGCTGATGGCCTGGTTCACCTTTCAGAGATCTCATGGGACCGGATTCAACATCCATCTGAAGTTTTGAAAGTTGGACAGGAAATCAAGGTCAAGATTATCAATATTGATCGTGAGAAAAAACGAATTGGTCTTTCCATACGCCAGTTGTTGGATGATCCCTGGATTAACCGAATTGGCCAATATGAAGTTGGTCAATTATTAGAAGGAACCATTACACGATTGACTAAGTTTGGTGCTTTTGCCCGAATTGAGGAAGACCTTGAAGGTTTGATTCACATCAGTGAGATTAGTGAACGAAGAATTGAACACCCGAAGGAAGTACTCAAAGAAGGCGAAACAATTACCCTTCGTGTGATCAAAATTGAACCCGAAAATCATCGAATTGGTCTCAGCATTCGTAGAGTAGATTCCATGGCCTTTGCAGAAATGGATTGGAAGACCCTGGAAGATATATTGTTGGACGAAGTTGAACTGGATGAAGTAGAAGCTCCTCAAGAAGAAAAAGAAGCACAACCTGAAGAAAAACTAGAAGCACAACCAGAAGTGAAACAAGAAGTTGTGAAAAAAGTCAAGCAAGAAGTTGTGCCAGAAGTAAAGCAAGAAACTGAACCCGACCTTAAACAAGAAGTTGTACCAGAAGTTGTGCAAGAAGAGCAGCAGGTGGAAGAAGAGGAAGTTCAGACAGAGGAAGATCCGAAACAAGAATCATAACAATAAATGTCGAATGATTACTGAAGCGCGCCTGTGGGTGCGCTTTTTTTCAATAAGGTGGCCAATGAAAAAAATTCTAATTGATGGACATGAAGATATCGCTTACGCAGCACTGTCTTTCAACCGAGACTACACTACATCTGCGGCAGATATACGTCTTATTGATCAATTTACCGAGATTCCACAATGGAATGGACATGCTATGTTGGGTTACGCTGACTGGCAGAAGGCGAATGTTGGCATTATTTTCACTACGCTATTTGCGATGCATAAGAGATACCAAACCGGGGATTGGGAGAAAATGGTTTACAGGAATTCTCAAGAAGCGGACTCAATTTTGCGGCAACAGATCGATTATTATTATCGACTGGAAGGAAATTTCCCGGAAAAATTTGTTATTCTCAGAAATAATACTCAATATCTAAATCATTGGGAACAATTACAAAACCCCTCGCAGAATTTCTATCCTATTGGATTGGTTTTATTGCTGGAAGGTGCTGAAGGGTTGCTTCATCCGGAAGAAATAGAAGATTGGTACCAGAAGGGGGTCAGGATTGTCGGTCCAGCCTGGGCGGGTGGCAAATATAGTGGTGGAATGTACGAACCCGGTGGATTAACCAAAGCGGGGCGATTATTATTAGAGATTATGATAGATTTAAGAATGGGTTTAGATGTTGCCCATATGAGTGAACAAGCAGTTTACCAGGCTATGGAAATATATGATGGACCTGTTTTATCTTCACATGCGAACGTTAAATCTTTGATAAATGGAGTCGGAGGGGAGAGACATTTATCAGATCCAATCATCCGTAGAATTGCTGAGCGAGATGGCGTTATGGGGGTAATGCCATATAATCAATTCCTGGTAACCAATTGGACAAATTTATCCGCCCGTGATAAAGTAACCTTGGAACATTACGTCGACCATATTGATCACATTTGCCAGGTGACCGGTAGTGCAAATCATGTGGCAATTGGAACTGATTTCGACGGTGGATTTGGTTACCCGGATGTTCCATTTGAATTAATATCCATCGGTGATTTACCTCAAGTGGATACGATTTTGGCAACTCGTGGTTATAATCAAGATGAAATACATGCGATTTTTGCTTTGAATTGGAAAAGAATACTCGATAGGATTTTTTCTAAATGAGTTCATCGAAACAAGAGAATCATTTGAATAACGAGTCAATATCAACCAAAGGATTACCATATTTTAGAATACGACTGGGACTAATAATAACGATCCTGGGTTTTTTGATATTTCTGTTGGGGGCTCGTCCTTCGATATTTGGGCTTGATCGTAGCCCTGTAATTGGATTTGTACAGATTGGTATGTTTCTGGTAGGACTGGCGATTATGTGTCTCGGTGGTTATATCAGCATGATGGCATTATGGAATCGAGAAACCCCCAGCATTCTAGCAGACATTGGTTTACGACTTGTCGCAACAGGATTTGTAATTGCTGTCTTTGCTGGAATGGCAGATGTATTTGGTTTTGGCAGCCATCCTTTACCAGATGTACCCTATTTTGGTGGTTGGCAGACCAGGGGTGTCGAGATCGGTGAGGCAATAATAGCAATTGGTTTTCTATTCATGGTTCCCTTCAAAAAAAAATAATTATTAGTATTTCAAAAATTTACTTTTTAAAGAAAACTAAGAAAAATTTTAATTTTGTTTCCTAAATTTAAATTTCCTTGACACCAATTTTTTCATTTGTTATGATGGCCTATCAGAGGTAAAGAAATATGTCCATTGATGATCTGAATAATCCTCCAGATGTGAAGCATGAAGAAGTCACCGCCAAAAAAAATTGGCGTTCCATCTGGGATAACATAGTTCGATTTGGTTTGGGTGAAGCCAGTATGCGCGTAGGTACTATAATCGCTTCAATCGCCCTGATATTACTGGTTGTTTGGGTAATGGGTCGTTTTTACTTGAAAGGTGATATTTCCGAAACCCAGGCAGCTGTCGCAAAGGTAGAAGCGCCAATAGCAACAGCCCTTGTTGAGTTACCGGAATTCACAATTCCAGATCCTGAGGTATCAACTGTTTCATTAGATAGAATAACGCAAATGGATACCACCTTACCTGAAAAACCACGATATGAGATCGAAAAATATACTGTGGTGGAAGGGGATACAATTTTTGGAATTGCTGAGAAATATAATCTGGATCCTTCAACCCTACTTTGGGGAAATTTATACACGTTAGGTGACGATCCTCACAGACTTTTTCCAGGGGTAGAATTAAACATTCTTCCAGAAAATGGTGTACTACATACCTGGAGCGCTGGGGAAGGACTGAATGGAGTGAGTCGATATTATGATGTTTCACCCGAGACAATCATTGATTGGCCTGGAAATAATTTGACGATGGAAGAAATTGGTGATTTTGCTGCACCAAATATCGAACCTGGTACCGAATTATTTGTTCCCGGTGGTAAACGCGATTTCATTACCTGGAGTGCTCCAAGAATCACAAGGGATAACCCAGCAGTAGCAAAAAACATCGGGCCAGGATCTTGTGGTGTGATCACTGATGGGGCTGTAGGAATTGGTACATTTATCTGGCCAGCCCCGCAACGATTTATCTCCGGATATGATTATTCACCCGCTACCAACCATTACGCGATTGATATCGGTGGTTATTTAGGCGATTCTTTGTACGCTTCTGATAATGGCGTAATTGTTTATTCAGGTTGGAATGATTATGGTTATGGATTTATGGTTGTGATTGATCATGGTGGTGGATGGCAAACGCTTTATGCACACATGAGCGAAATATATTATGGTTGTGGTGCTTCTGTTTTCCAGGGTGATGTAATCGGATTAATGGGAAGCACTGGCAATTCATCTGGTCCACATTTACATTTTGAAATGCGCCATGATGAATATGGTCGAGTAGATCCAAAATTGTTTTTGCAATAAAATAAATTAACCTGATGAATGACCGTTTTGAAAAATAAGCGGTCATTTTTTATTTCAGACATGTATAATATTAAGGAAAGGATCTGATGAAAAGTATCACGGAAACCCGCCCATCTCCGATCTCAGGTCATTGGTATAGCGGAAACGCTCAAATTCTGAGAACAGAGATACATAATTTCCTGAGTAATGCGATCTTATCCAATCCTGGTGGAGATGTTATTGGTTTGATTGCTCCCCACGCTGGATATCGGTACTCTGGCCAGACAGCAGCTTACGCATTTCAGAGTGTCAGGAATCAACATTTTGATCTGGTTGTTATTCTTTCACCGTTTCATTCCTATCATCCTGCAATGATCTTAACCAGCGCTCATGATTATTATCAGACTCCACTTGGTAAAATTCATGTTGACCAGGATTTAATCCGATTGTTATTACTGCAAAAAATTCCCGAAACAGACATCAAGATGGTACAGGTTGCTTATGATGAAGAGCATTCTTTAGAAATAGAACTACCTTTTTTGCAATGTACTCTGGAAGGTGATTTCTCTCTCTTACCTTTAATGGTTCGAGGTATTGATCCACACCAAAGTGAGTTGTTTGGCCAACATTTATTTGAATTAATCAAGGACAGAAAAGCTTTGATTGTTGCTTCCACTGATCTCTCCCACTTCTATCCACAAGCCGTGGCAGAAATCCTGGATAAGGAGATGCTAGATCAGATTAAATCATTCTCTATTGAGAATGTTTATCGTACTGAATTTGAAGGGAAGGGATATGCCTGTGGATTGGGTGCGGTCATGAT
>JACZIY010000493.1 GCA_014860845.1 Anaerolineaceae bacterium | reverse complement strand
TGTGTTAATGAAAGGCGGCGCGATTGAGACGCTGAAGAAAGCTCGTGAGGAAGGTATCACGCGCTTTTTGGGGATAACCGGGCATGGTATGCAGTCTCCCGCGTTATTCCTGCAGGCGATCCAGCGTTTCGAATTTGATACCGTCATGTTCCCGCTCAATTATGGTCTGATGGGGCAGGAAGTCTATCGCAAGGATGCTTTGGCGTTGATCGAAGCTTGTCAACAACGCAATGTTGGCCGGATGATCATTAAATCAATTGCGCAGGCACCCTGGAAGGAACGACCCAAAACCCATACTACCTGGTATGAACCCTATCATACGCCAGCCGACGTTCAGGAAGCGATCAATTTTGTGCTCTCTCATGATGTGACCGGCGTTTGTATGGCCGGGGACATCACTGTTTTACCAATGGTGCTGCAAGCCTGTGAGCAATTCAGTCCGCTTTCTGAAGAAGAGCAGAATGCATTGATGGAACGGGGTAAAGAGATGGAGATGATATTTTAATAAAAAAATCGGGTTGTTCAGCTGAACAACCCGATTTTTATCATTATTTCTCCTGAATACCTTTCCAGACTTTCTCCGGTAGCACCGGTAACTCCCGTAACCGGACGCCGATGGCATCAAATATGGCGTTCGAGACCGCCGGTCCGACCCCATCCATGGGGATTTCCGCAACGGCTTTAGCGCCATACGGGCCACTGGGCTCGTAGGTAGGTACCAGAATGGCAGTAATTTCAGGTGCTTCATCAGCCTCATAAATGCGGTAATCACCGAAGCGTTTCTGCAATACGTTGCCTTCCTGGTCGTACTCCATCCCTTCCGAGATAGCCATGCCCAGTGCTTGCAATTGACCACCTTCGATTTGGCCGGAAGCTGTCATCGGGTTGATAGCAGTACCACAATCGACAGCCATTACCATGCGTGGAACACGCACCATGCCTGTTTGAGTATCCACTTCCACTTCCACAAATTGAGCACCAAAGGGTGGTGGGGCGTAATTGGACATGAAGGATGCCGTTCCCATGATTTGCTGTTGGTCGACGGTATGGAGACTGTTTAAAGCCACAGCTTCCAACGAGACCGATCTGCCATCGGCAGCGAATGCCTGGCGATGACGCAGGTACATACCTTCGGTGGAGGTCTCCAGCATTTTGGCAGCGCGCTCAATAATTTGACGGCGCACAATTTCTGCAGCTTTCTTGGCTGAACCACCCGAGATAAAGGTCGTGCTGGAAGCGTAAGCCCCCACATCAAAGGGGGTCATGTCGGTGTCGGATGAGTAAATGATGATATCCTCCAGGCGACAACCGAGTGTCTCAGCGACAATCTGGGCGATAACCGTATCCGAACCCGTGCCCAGGTCGGTAGCACCAACCTGCACATTGAAGCTGCCATCATCGTTCATCTTGATGGAAGCACCGCCCATATCCAGGCCAGGGATGGCAGTCCCATGCATACAGGTTGCCACACCCAGTCCACGACGGATGTGTGGTCTTTCGGGGTCAACCCGCCACTTGGGATTATTACGACGTTCCCATTGAATGGATTTTGCAGCCTCATCAAAACATTCCTGTAAGCCGCAGCTCAACACGTATTGTTCAATGGTGCCACCTTCTCCCAATGCCGTTGAGATCGGGATATGATCCCCCACGTTGACAGCATTTTGGCGACGGAATTCTAATGGATCAAACCCAAGTGAATGAGCGATCTCATCAATGATCACTTCCAGACCAAACATACCCTGAGGAGCGCCGTATCCACGGAAGGCACCAGCGGGCGCTTTGTTGGTGTAATAGATATCCGCATGGAAGCGCAGCGCATCGGCTTTGTAGGTGGAAAGTCCACGCAACCCAGAAACACTGGCAACGGTTAAGGAGTGAGATCCATACGCACCGGTATCGGATATGACACTCATATCCAGAGCGCGAATCTTGCCATCATTCATGACGCCGACTTTAAAAGTAACATACATCGGGTGGCGGGAACGTGAGCTGGTGAATTCCTGTTCGCGGGAATATTCCAGCCGTACCGGGCGGTTGGTTGCCAATGTCAGATGGGCAGCCAGATCTTCGATTAACATTTCCTGCTTGCCGCCAAAACCACCACCAATACGCGGTTTAATCACGCGGATGCGTTTGACGGGTAAGCCGATCAGAGGTGCCAGCATACGACGAGCATGGAAGGGAACCTGTGTGGACGTGCGCACCACCAGGCGTTCATCCTCATCCCAATAGGTGATGGTGATATGAGGCTCGATATGAGCTTGCTGCTGTTTGGGTGTGTAATACGTATTTTCAAAGACACGGTCGCATTCAGCGAATACTTTGTCTACATCATTCCAGACAGCATCGACCACATTGACAAGGTTACGGTTGGCATCCGGAATACCGACAGCATCCGGCTCGTCATGGATTACCGGTGCGCCGGGTTTGCCTGCTTCGCGCGGGTCCAGAACAATCGGTAATACTTCGTAATCAACATCGATCAATTTAACGGCTTCACGGGCAATTTCTGGTGTTTCTGCAGCCACCACCGCTACCCGATCACCCACAAAACGAACTTTATTATCCAGGGAAACCTGATCCCAGGGTTTGGGGTTTGGCCAGGATTGTCCACCAGAGGCGTAAATCACACGCGGAATATCTTTATAGGTCAATACAGCATGCACACCCTGTAATGCTTTGGCTTTGGAGGTGTCGATGTTGCGGATGCGGGCATGTCCATGTGGGCTGGTAAGCATTTCTGCGTAAAGCATTCCTGGCAGATTGATATCATCGGTAAAGGCAGGCTTGCCTTTTGCCAGTTTGACAGCATCCACCTTTATTTCCGGATGACCCACCACATCGGTTTGGGATTCGGGGGTTACCCAGGGGGCGATTTTGACATCTTTTTTGGTTTTTACTTCAGAATCGGAACCACCTTTCAGAAAATCAGGTAGATCACGCCCTAAATCGGATTCACCGGTTAAACCGAAGGCAATTTCCATGGGTATACC
>JACZIY010000492.1 GCA_014860845.1 Anaerolineaceae bacterium | reverse complement strand
GGATTCTTTTCGCATATATGAACAGGAATTAATGATCTGGAATGAAAAATTTAATCTAACCGCTATTCGCGATATTGAACAGATTCGCAACAAACATTTCCTGGATTCTCTAACCTGCGTTCTAGCCTGGGGGGATAATCGCCCGAAGAGTCTAATTGATGTGGGTTCAGGCGCCGGTTTCCCCGGGATTCCATTGAAAATAATTTTTCCTTCCATGCAATTAACATTGGTTGAATCGGTTGGAAAAAAGACAAAATTCTGCCAGCATATTGTTCACTTGCTCAGACTTGAGCAAGTGAACATAATTCAGGATCGTGCTGAAGTTTTAGGTCAAAACCCAAAATATCGTGAGAAATATGAGTGGGCAGTAGCCAGAGCTGTGGCGAACTTACCAGTACTGGTTGAATTTTTACTTCCATTAGTTAGATTAGGGGGAGGTGTAATTGCTCAAAAAGGGGAGAGTGGGCCAGCGGAAACACAAAACGCCAGCAATGCGATACAAATTTTAGGTGGGACTTTACGACAGTTATTGCCGGTGACAATACCCGGAGTTGTGGAAGAACGTTACCTTGTAATTATTGATAAAAAAGCTAGAACACCTAAATTATATCCAAGGCGAACTGGGATTCCAGCCAAGCAGCCATTAATCTAAATCCGAATTCAGGTTTTTATCACTCCCTGTTGGATATGCCAGATGGTGGATTGATTGGTGAATTCAGGAGAGAACAATTTTAGATCTGTCGTAGTAAGTAAGGTTTGATCACCTTCCGAAATTGCCATTAACAACTGTTCCCTGCGTTTATGATCTAATTCTGCCAGTGTTTCATCCAAAAGAAGAACAGGTTTTTCACCCGTTCGATTCTTCATAAATTCTAATTCACCTAGTTTTAACGCTAACATCGTTGTCCGGATTTGACCACGTGAACCATAGTTCCCTAAGTCAATATGATTGACTAGAAATCGTAATTCGTCCCGGTGAGGACCGATTGTTGTGACACCCCGAAGAATTTCTTCCCGCTGTTTTTGCTTTAGCGACTCTAAGAAAATATCTTTTATTTGGGAAGGAATCTTTGCTGTTGCAAATAAATTAGCAGGAGTATCATCTTCAAATAATGCTGGTTGATAAGAAAATTGTAAGATTTCATGATCTTTGGTCAATAAACGGTGAATTTGATTAGCTAACAATTCGATTTCGGAAATTGCTTTTGAACGGGAAAAATGCAGAAAAGATCCATTTTCTGCCAATAAATCATCCCAATAATTTAGTTGTGAAATATCGGTATTGCGTTCAGCGATTTGCTTTAATAATGCATTTCTTTGATTGAGTGTTTGCATATATTCGCTAAGTGCTTTTGCATATCCTGGCACCACCTGAGCCAATGCGAGATTGAGATATCTCCTCCTCTCTTCAGGTCCACCTTCAATGATGCGTGTCATATATGGCAGGAATATTACTGCATTAAACAATCCAACGGCCTGGTGGGCTGAGCGTTTTATTCCATCAACTAATATTTCTTTACGGAATCGTAAACTATTCTGAGAACCATTTTGTTCCAGGATCAATCGGACTTCAATTTGATGGTTGTTTTCCCCACGAGAAAAATCTGCAACCATTCTGCATACAGGAAGTGCATCCTCAAGCGCTAAAAAACTGATAACCTGTCGATCTGTACTGGATTGAATGGATGTAAATGTTGAAAAAAAATAAACTGCTTCCAAAAGGCTGGTTTTTCCCTGGGCATTATCTCCTTCCAGCAAAAGAATCCGCTGGGGCATATCCATGTCCAGGCGGCTAAAGGTACGAAAATTAGTTAGCGATAGATGGGTAAGAAACATGAAATGGTGTGGGGCGTATCCCTATTCGGGTAGTTCCACCGTTTCCTCCTGAGGAGGTTGCCAGATACGTGTGGCTCTGTCGGTGAAAAGAATTCCTTCCAGGTGGTCAATTTCATGTTGAAAAATCCTTGCCAGCCACCCAGAGGATTTAATTTTAACTGGTTTTCCTTGTTTATTAAACCCTTTTACCACCACAGAAGAAAACCGCTCTACTTCACCAACTAAATTGGGAATGGATAAACATCCTTCGATGCCCAATTCGGTCTCAGCTGATGTTTTGATAATCTCTGGATTAATAACCGCAAATGATTTTGGCTTTTCTTCCTCTTCCTCGGCGTACTCAACGACGATCACTCTTTGGGAAATTGCTACTTGCGGAGCAGCAAGTCCGACACCGGGTGCTTGACGCATTGTATCGAACATATCATCAATAAGCGTAGATAAATCTTTATCAAAGTTTGCCACTTTGTGAGCTTTTCTTCTGAGTACTTCATCAGGTATTGTTACAACTTCTCTTAACGCCATCTTTCACCTTATTACGAACGGTTTACCCGCCTGAATTTTTAATATTGCTCTATATTGTACCCTGAATTTTCTTCATCTGGAGTAGATTCATCCGATTTGGATTTTTTTTGTATAACCTCGTGGTAGATCTCAATCCATTCTGCCACTTCATCGCGTAAGGCATCTTTTTCTCTTTTTTTCTGTTTTTGATTATACTGTTGATATCTTTCAAAAATATCCTGTTGGGCTTCTGACGGGTTATAAACGTAATCGAATGTTAAGGTAGTGTCACCCACACGAATAAATACAGTACCAAAATTCAGAATTAGACTGATCAATCCTAAACGCTCAAATTCTACTGTTTGAATGTTTTTTATTGGCGCAGATCTTCTTTGTTCCTGGCCTAATGGTCTTTTATATAAATCAATTAACTGATCATCGGTAACAATATAGCGATCATTGCGCCAGTCCCAATATTGATACAACCACCAGGCAAAAAGCCCCAAACCGATACCAAAT
>JACZIY010000491.1 GCA_014860845.1 Anaerolineaceae bacterium | reverse complement strand
AAAAAATAAAAAAGGCTCCCCTGGGAGCCTTTACTCTACAGCAATAATCTTAATGGATTTTCAAGTTGAAACGCCAACGCTTTCATGAATTCTGCAGCTTCGACTCCATCAGTAGCTCGATGATCTGCAGATAATGTAATTTTCATTCTCCAGGAAATTTGAATTTCATCACCAATAACAACTACTTCTTTTCTTGCTGATGAAACCGCTATTATCGCAGATTCGGGAGGATTGATAATCGCCGCGAAATTCTCAACGTCAAACATGCCTAAATTGCTGATCGAAAATGTTGAGCCTTCTACGTCTTCTGATCTTACTTTTCCAGATCTAACCCTTGAAGCCATTTCTTTTACTTCCTGAGAAATGACACGAATCGGCTTCACATCAGCATCTTTAACAACGATTGTTAACAAACCACCTTCAACTGCTACCGCAACACCAATATTTACATGTCCGTGTTGTATCATCTCGTTTCCAGATATTGAAGCATTTAAATTTGGAAACTCGTGTAATGTGAGGGCGGTTGCTTTGATAACATAATCATTGATAGAAATTTTTTGTATTGCGGGCAAAGTTTCATTTACCTGTTTATAAACTGACATAAGTGGATCAACATTGATGCTCTTCGTCACATAGAAATGGGGAATATTTTGTTTCGAGTCAACCATTCTTCGTGCGATTGCCTGACGAAGTTTATTTAAGGGTTTTCGATTTTCTTCTCTTGATAGTTCATCGGCTAGCCAAATAGTGGCTGGTAAAGAAGTACCAGTTTCAGGTTTCTGTTCAACTGACTTTTCTTTTGCTTTTTCTGGTTTTGTTTCTAGGATTTGAGAAGTTCCCTTAGGTTTGGAATCTATTGCTGCTTCGATATCTTTTTTAATGATTCTTCCACCAGGTCCGGTACCTTCCACTTCAACAAGATCGATCTTGTTTTCTGATGCCATTTTTCTCGCTACCGGCGAAGCCTTAATTCGTTCACCATCATCATTTTCACTGGTTACGGTTGTTTTATCATCTGTAGTTTCATCTTCTTTTTCTTGAAAGGATTCTTTTTTGGAAAATTTGGGTTCTGGTTTTCTGCCTAACAGTGATTCCAGATCTACTTTTTCATCCTTCTCAGCGATAACCGCAATTGGGTCCCCGATGGGAACAATTTCATCAATTTCAACCAATTTGGTCAAGAGAATTCCAGAAAAAGATGATTCAACCTCAACGGTGGCTTTATCCGTTTCTATCTCTGCCAGGATATCACCTTTCGAGACATCTTCGCCTTCATTCTTAATCCAACGAACAAGAGTTCCTTCTTTCATGTCAAAACCCAGTTTGGGCATTGATATAATTTCAGCCATTACAACACCTCCTTGACAGCTTTAATAATGTCATCAACTTGAGGTAGTGCCATTTGCTCAAGGTCACGGTTATAAGGAAGCGGTACTTCTTTTTGAGCGACTCGCTTTATGGGTGCATCGACATAATCAAAAGCCAATTCATAAATTTGAGAAGCAATCTCTGCACCAACACCAAAGGATTTCCAACCTTCTTCAACGATGACAGCGCGATTTGTCTTTTTAAATGATTCGATGACAGGTTCAATATCCAGAGGCCTTAATGTGCGTAAATCAACAATTTCTGCTTCAATTCCATCCTTTGCCAATTCATCCGCTGCTTTTAATGAAAGTTCAAGCATCTTGCTATATGTCACAATGGTAACATGATCACCAGGTCGCTGAACCGTTGACTTACCAATGGGAACAATATAATCACCTTCCGGTACATCGCCACGCACCTGATAAAGGGTGGCATGTTCAATAAACATAATTGGATCATTCGAACGAATGGCTGCCTTTAACAAACCTTTAGCATCCGCTGGTGTTCCAGGAGCAATAACTTTCAATCCAGGAAAATGAGCAAAAATGGCATCTGGGGTCTGCGAATGAGTCGCTCCTAATTGTCGCCCTCCTCCCCCAACAGTTCGGATTACCAATGGAAGCACCATCTGACCATTGAACATGTAATGCATTTTTGCAGCTTCATTCACAATATGATCCATAGCGGAAAATGCAAAATTGATCGTCATTAATTCTGCAACAGGTCGGGTACCAGTCATAGCTGCCCCTATCGCTGCACCAATAATGGCAGCTTCAGAAATCGGGGTATCTCTAACACGATCTGCACCAAAATGATCATAAAAACCTTTTGTAACCGCGTATGTTCCTCCCCATACACCTACTTCCTCCCCCATGATAAATACTTGTGGATCCCGTTCCATTTCTTCCCACAAAGCCTGTGATACGGCTTGACGCATCGTAATTTTTGCCATATTTACCTCCCTTCTTCCACATAAATATGCTTGAACAATTCTTCCGCTGCGGGCTCAGGGCTGGATTCGGCAAAATATACAGCTTCTTCAATGATTTTAGTGGCTTTTTGATCTTCCTCATTCAACTCTTCTTCACTGGTAATTTTTTGTTCAACCAGATATTTGCGATAGATTCCAATAGGATCATTTTCCTGCCATTTCCGAATTTCTTCCTGTTGACGGTAGCGTTCTGGATCTCCCATAGAGTGTCCTCTAAAACGGTATGTATTAATTTCCAAAAATTGTGGACCTGATCCGCTTCGAATTTCTTCAATCATCTCTAAAGCTTTCTCGCGTACTTTCATGATGTCCATACCATCGACATTGTCATTTTTCATGGCATACCCATCTGCTTTTTGTCGGATTTCAGAAACAGCGGAGGCTCTTTCAACAGTTGTTCCCATACCATATCGGTTATTTTCACAAACCCACAGAACAGGCAATTTCCAGACTTTTGATAGATTCAGCGCCTCATGGAAATAACCAATGTTTGTAGCTCCGTCTCCAAACATACAAATAGTGACGCCATCCTGTTTTTGATAAACATCTCCTAAAGCCAGTCCGGCAGCAATGGGAAGATGTGCTCCCACAATTGCATGGCCACCCCAAAAATTCTTGTTGACATCCGCCATATGCATAGAACCGCCTTTACCGCCGGAAACACCAGTAGCTTTCCCAAGCAATTCAGCCATCACCTCTTTTGCAGGTAAACCACAATTGATCGCGACACCATGATCACGATAAGCGGTGATAACTCTATCTTGAGGTTTTCTGGCTGAAATCAAACCTGTGCTGACAGCTTCCTGCCCGATATATAGGTGTAAAAAACCACCAATTTTTCCTTGTTGATATAGTTCCGCAGATCTTTCTTCCAATATTCGTATGACAACCATTTGTTGATACAGATCAAGATGTTCTGATTTTTCCATCTTCGTTGTTACTCCTATCTAAAAACTCAAAAAGAGTCTTATACGTTTCTTATATTTTCTGCTCAATTTCCTTCTACTTCAAGAAAAAATTATAACAAATGTGTACAATTCCTGTTTAGATTGTACATGGATTTTACACAAATGTGTATTTGTTAAATAATGAAAGGTTTGGAGAGAAGTCCAAACCTTTCTTTTTACTTTATTTGTTTTTTATTTAATGCGCCTGATGTTTTATCGCAGCATGCGCAGCAGCCAAACGAGCAACGGGTACACGGAATGGAGAACAGCTGACATAATTTTGTCCAATTAAGTGGCAGAATTCGATGGAACTTGGGTCACCACCATGCTCACCACAAATGCCAACTTCCAATTCAGGTCGAACTTTACGACCCTTGGTTACAGCCATCCGCATCAAATCACCAACACCTTCTCTGTCAATCGTCTGGAATGGATTCTTTGGCAGAATACCATCCTCAACATATTTCAACAGGAAACTTCGTTCTGCATCATCACGACTGTATCCAAATGTCATTTGAGTCAAATCGTTGGTACCAAATGAGAAGAATTCAGCGACTTCTGCGATTTCATTGGCGGTAACAGCTGCGCGTGGGATTTCAATCATCGTGCCAAATTTGTAGTCAAATTTGACTTTTTTCGCATCCATAACCTCTTTGGCAATAGCTACTAAGCGAGGTTGAATCACATTGAGTTCATTTACATGTCCAGTTAATGGGATCATAACCTCTGGTTTTGGATGGACACCTTTCAAGGCAACATTCGCAGCTGCTTCCATGATTGCGCGTACTTGCATTTCGACAATTTCTGGCATGACAATACTGAGGCGCACCCCACGTAAACCCATCATGGGATTGCTTTCGTGCATGGATTCCACAGCATGTAAAAGTTTTTCTAATTCCTGAACAGATTTGGATTCGCCTTTACCAAGAAGATAATCAGCCATACTCTCAACACGTTTTGTTATGATTTGATCCAATAACTCTTCAGCCGCTGGTAGGAACTCATGTAATGGGGGATCAATTAATCGGATAATGACTGGTAAGCCATCCATTGCGGTGAACAACCCTTCAAAATCCTTACGCTGGTGTGGTAATAATTCATTGAGTGCTTCTGTCCGTTCCTCACTGGATTTTGCCAAAATCATTCTTTGTACACTGGGGAGACGTTCCTGTTCAAAGAACATGTGCTCAGTTCTACAAAGGCCAATACCTTTCGCACCGTATTGTCTGGCGCGCTGAGCATCTTTTGGATAATCAGCATTTGCCCAAACCTGTAATCCAAGAGTTGGGAATCCAGGACCTTCTCCTGAACGTACACCTGGGGTAGCACAAATTTCATCTGCCCAGTCCAATAATTTTAATAATTCAACTTGTTCATCCAAGGAAGGTGCGAATTTTTCCAATTGGCCAAGATATACTTCGCCAGTCGTTCCATCAACCGAAATCCATTCACCTTCTCGAACTACAACCTCACCAACAAACATGAGGCGTCGATCCAAATCAATCTTCACCGAGGAGGCACCGACAATACAGGGCACACCGAATTGTCTTGCGACCACTGCTGCATGTGATGTAGCTCCACCTTCACTGGTTAAAATTCCCTGGGCTGCCAACATGCCATGAACATCATCCGGTTTAGTAAAAGGACGTACCATAATGGTTTGTTGGTGCTCTTCTTTGGCCATCCGTTCGGTTGTGTCAGCATCAAAATAAACCTGACCAACAGCTGCACCGGGTGAGGCATTTACACCACTGCAGAAGAAACGACCACTATCTTTTGCTAAATTTTTATTTTCCAGGTTGAATTGGGGGTGCAATAAAGTATCGACCTGTTCTGGGGTAACACGTGTAATCGCTGTGCGTTTGTCAATTAATTTTTCTTCTACCATATCAACAGCGATTTTTACTGCTGCACTGGCGGTTCGTTTGCCATTACGTGTTTGCAGCATCCATAATCGGCCACGTTCGATGGTAAATTCAACATCCTGCATATCCTGATAATGGTTTTCTAGTTTGTTAACAATTTCAACAAACTGGTTGTATGCTTCTGGTAATGTTTTTCCCATGTGTTGAATTGGCTCGGTGTTACGGATACCAGCAACCACATCTTCACCCTGAGCATTTAGCAAATAATCACCGTATAGTTTGCTCTCGCCAGTGGCAGGATTTCTTGTGAAAGCAACACCTGTACCTGAATCCCAACCCATATTTCCGAAGACCATTGTCTGTATGTTGACTGCAGTACCCAAATTATCCGGGATATCGGTGGCTCGGCGATAATCAACAGCTCTCTTACCCATCCAGGATCTGAAAACTGCTTCAGTTGCTAGTTTCATTTGTTCATAAGGATCCTGAGGAAAATCGAAACCCTGTTCCTTGCGAACAACTTTTTTGAATTCTTCAGTTAAGTATTTCAAATCTTCTGTGGAGAGATCGGTATCAGCAACGATACCTTTTTTGGCTTTAAAACCATCGAATACTTCTTCGAATGCTTCATCGGTAATACCCAGAACAACTGAACCAAACATCTGAACCAGTCGACGATAAGAATCATAAACAAATCGTTCATTTTCAGTCAATTTGACCATCGCCTCAGCTGTTTCATCATTCAAGCCAATGTTCAGAACGGTATCCATCATTCCTGGCATAGAAAATTTGGCTCCAGATCGGCAAGATACTAATAATGGATTAACAGTTCCACCAAAAACCTTTCCTGTGGATTTTTCAACATCTTTCATGGAAGAAAGAATTTGATCCCATAATCCTTCTGGAAATTCTTTATTGACTTGATATGCATTACACGCTTCTGTAGTAATTGAGAACCCGGGCGGGACTGGAACACCAATTCGCGTCATATCAGCGAGATTTGCACCCTTTCCACCCAAAAGGCCTCGGACACCTTCCCAATCTCCACCAACAGCATCAATTGCCTGGTTGATTTCGTGGAATAGAAAAACCCATTTCTTATCAGACATTTATTCCTCCTAAAGAATAATAAAATTTCGGTTGAAACAAACCTATTGGTTTGCTAAAAATCGCACTAATCGATAATTTTACCATAAAGGTGAGACATACTTGTTTGATCAAGTCAGAATTAGTCAATTTTTTTATAGAATCATTTCAATTTTTTTATGGCTAGGAAGCCTTTCAGAAATGAGACTTTACAAATTTGCTAGGATTAACCACAAACAGTTATTTATTGTGTAAATTACATGCATGAAGTATTACTTGCGACAAATGGTTGCTATTTATTTTTGCTGGAGGATTCATGCATAGAGTCTTAGTCATCGATGACGATCCTGCTATGACAGATTTATTAAGGATAATATTATCTTCTAATCAAATGGAAGTTTACGTGGTTAATGATGGCCAAACAGGTCTTGATAGTCTTAAAACTTACACTCCTCACATCATTATTCTGGATCTATTAATGCCCGAATTAGATGGCTGGAAAGTTTGCAGTAAGATCAAACGATTAAACAATATTCCAATCCTTGTCCTATCAGCAGTAGATAGTCCTTCCATGATTGCAGAAGCTTTAGATGCAGGTGCAGATGATTACCTCATCAAACCTGTTACCAGTACCTCACTTATTGCCCATATTAATAACCTGGTAAAAAGAACGACAGGGGAATTAAGATTAATTAATACCAGTCCTTGAAACCAGTTTTTCCTTGCCAATTCCAATTTCATAGTAAAATATGAACAGGTAATTAAGGCTTCTTCTGAATATCTATTTTTTCCTTTTGAGAGGGTAATGTGCAAACTTGTTCAAAATGCTTTCATATTTCTCCAGATAACGAATTAAACTGTCAAAATTGTGGTATTGATTTGAGCGAGTTTTCCGAACACGCTATTTCCAGGAAACAATTAATCGAAAATTCAAGAGTCACAGCAATAAGAATCAGTGTAGGAAGAAATGCCTGTCCCACCTGTCGGTTGGCAGAAGGAGTTTATACAAAAGAGTCCCTGCCTCATTTACCAATTGAGGGTTGTTCCGGAGCCAGAGGTTGTGAGTGTACCTACGCCCCAATTCTGGATGAAATCTTCCCCTGAAATAACGTCAAATATTCAAAATTAAAATTTAATTTAGATTGTCTTTATGAGTCACAAGGAAATTGGCAGCATCCTTGTGATTTCTAATATTTCCTTTGATTGTTTCTATCTTTAATTGATTGATCCACCACCCAATTTTTTTCCCATTATTAATTTTTAATATTTTCATGACATCATGACCGTTAATAAATGTGGGTGGGTTAATCCATTCATCATAATGGTAAAAATAGGCATCCAAAAAAAAGCGACTCAATTTGAGACTGTTATGCCAAATTATTTCATTCAGCGTGAATTCATCTCGCACCAAAGCAGTCGTTAATGACATTAGGCATGCAGCAATGCCTGAATGTTTACATCTATTAAAAAACAAAAAAGAAAGTTCCGGGTTTTGATAAGTATCCTGCTGAATTATGCTTTCAATCATTCCAATTCCCACAAAAAAATCATAAATCCATTTCTTTTCTGAAGAAGATAGAGCCAGTTCTTTGGCAGCTTTTTCTGACAGTTTTTCTAAATTTTCAAGTTCTGGATC
>JACZIY010000490.1 GCA_014860845.1 Anaerolineaceae bacterium | reverse complement strand
ATCCGGATATAAGTTGTAATTAAATTCCAAAGCATTAAGTACACGTTGACCATCGGAGCCCATCACACCTAACATGATTGAATCTGCCTGTTCAAAATCAAAAACTAAATCAAATTCTTTATCTTTGACATACCTGACCGCCAGAAAATTGGAATCCCAGACTTCACCAACCGTCATTGCTTGAGGGTTTATTGACTTGTAGTGTTCGTTAAAAGCTCGAAACCATTCATGTGTTGCATCGGTATTTTTTTGGACTTGACCATCTTCAATTAAGTGTAAAGCGCCATCAATGCGAAAGCCATCTACACCTACATCCTTCAGCCAGAATTCAGCAATATCATACACTTCATCTGTTACTTCTTCGTTCCGAAAATTTAGATCCGGCATTCCTGACCAAAAAACCCCATAGTAATAGGAATTATCGTAGTTAAAATGCCATACTTCCTGACCCCATGGACCTTTGTAGGCAAGTTTTTCTTCAGCCCAAATATACCAGTCTCGATAGGGGGATTCCTTGTTAGCTCTTGCATCTTCAAACCAGGGATGTTCGATAGATGTGTGATTGACAACAAAATCAATAATTACCTTAATATTCCGTTTGTGAGCTTCTTCCAGAAATTGCCTGAAATCATTCATGGTGCCTAATTCTGGATTTACGTCCTTATAATTAATCACATCATATCCATGATAAGATGTTGAAGGGAAAATGGGCATTAACCATATTCCAGAAATACCCAGGTCTTCCTTGCTATCGGGATCGCCATCATTTAAATAATCTAATTTTGAGATAAGACCCTGAAAATCACCTACGCCATCTCCATTACTATCGTAAAAACTACGAACAAATATCTCATAAAAAACAGCATCGTTCCACCAAGGAAAATCATGTTGAAGTGCTGATGTAGTTGGTGTAAAAGTTGGTGTCGTTGTAATGGTTGGGGCTGGTGATACTACTTCAGGATCATTTATTGTTGGGTCTTGTGAACAAGCAGAGAATAAAGTTGCAAAAATGAAAACAATCAACAGTAAAAATTTATACTTGCTCATAAAGACCCTTTCTGAAAAAAATCAGTTTTTTTTTAAACCAGACCCGGATGACCGGGTCTGGTTGATTCATTAATAAGTCGAAAGATTGATGAAATTTATCCCTTCACACCACCAAGTGTCAGTCCACCTTCAAAGTAGCGGTTCATCGAAAGGTAAACAATAATCGTAGGAATAATCACAATTACAGCACCGGCTGCAAAGTAACCCCAGGGAACACTCATTGAGTTCGCTAGGGAATATAAAGCTGGTACAGCCAATTTTAAACTATCTGGTGCAGGTACGAGGACAGAAGCAAAAACAAAGTCACCCCATCCAGACATGAAGCCAAGTATAGCCGTAACAGCCAATGCTGGTCTCGCAAGGGGTAAAGCAATCAAAATAAATGCCTGTAAAGGTCCACAACCATCCAGCATGGCTGATTCTTCCATTTCCACTGGAATCGTATCAAAATATCCTTTAAGATTCCAGGTACAAAAAACCAGTGTACCGGCTGTATAAGCTAAAATCAGACCCAGATGTTTTCCATAAAGCCCTAATGCAGTTAATAATTGGGCAATGGCAACCAATGATAACAATCCCGGAAATGTTGAAATAGCCAAAAGGAATACCAGAAAGAATTCACGTCCTTTAAACCTAAATCTGGACAACGCGAATGCTGCCGATGTACAAACGATTAAACTAGCGATCGTAGTTATTGTGGCAACTTTGAGACTATTGGTCATCCAGGTAAGGAACGGTCGTTCAAATAACATCACCTGGTAATTCTCGAATGTCCATTGGGTCGGTATAAACATTCCAAGAAAATTGAGAGTATAAAGGCGGTCACCTAATCTTCCTGAAGCCAGAATGGCAAACCAGACGGGATAAAAAGCATATAATGCAGCAATTACCAGGATAGTATATTGCAGTACACGAATCCATGGTTTCGTCTTCCTTTTCATTCGTATGCTCCTTTCGTCATTTTTGTTACTCGTAAACTATACAGAGTTGCCAGGAATAGCATAATGAAAATAAGAACAGCAAAAGCAGTAGCAGTTCCATAATTTTGCTGTTGGAATATTTGTTTGTAGGCATAAACCATTACAAACTCAGTTGCTCCAGGTATTCCCGCCCCTCGTTGAGGACCACCACCCGTAATTGCAAAAGCAGTTCCAAACATTTGAAAAGCTGTTATTGAAGTCAGGACTGCTGCAGGCAGCACTGCTGGGCGGATAAGTGGCAAAGTAATTTTCATAAGTTGTGTCCACCAACCTGCGCCATCAACTTCTGCTGCCTCATATAATTCTCCAGGAACAGATTGGAGAGCACCTAATATCGATACCATAAAAAATGGATAGGAAAACCAAATATCAGCCAGAACTACAACGCCAAAGGCAAGTATTGGATTATTTAACCAAATTGGCCCTGTTCCACCAAACTGAGAGATAATTTGGTTAATTGTTCCCTGTTGTCTGAATAAAAACTGCCACACCAAAGCTAATAATATCGCGACTGAGGAAGCGCCCCATGGAATAAATAGAACAACTCTGAAGAATGTTTTGCCTTTTAGATTTTCAATATTCAGAATTAATGCCAGGATTAATCCTATGACAAAAGTTAATGGTACTCGTAGGGCAACAAATAACACTGTTCTTAATACAACAGCCAGAAAGTCACCGGTGTCCATCAAGGTTTTAATGGAATTCGGGACATCAAGAATAAAGAATAAAGAAACCGTTAAGATAATTCCCAAAATCCAAAGTAAACCAGGAGCAATTTTTTCTTCTAGTTTTCTTTCCTGCCGTTTATTAAAATAATTCACGCCAATAAGTGGTACAAATGCCACACCAATCAGAAGCAAACTTAATAATGCTTCCGGTTGAAATAGTTTTCCCATTAAGGAATCATAATTTGCAAGGAGAGGTTCTTGAATTACATAAGGTTTACCTAAACCTGTAGGGGCATTCTCACGAAACGCTGGCCAACAAAGTGGGTCCAGCAATCCAGTTAAAGTTACACCACAATCAGGGTTTGGACGAAATTTATTTCTATTTGTAAATGAAATGTAGGAATTGAGAAGAATTGGATAAACGTTGAAAACTAATATGGCTAAAATTGTCGGCAAGAGAAATAAGGAAACTGTGATCCATTTTCTACGGCCCATCCAGGCGCTCATCACTTACTCCTTTCGACTCAGGAATGAAGATGGGGAGGAGATATCCTCCTCCCCATTGTTGTCAAAATATTTACTGCATGCCAGCAACAGCTTCTTCAATAGCAGCTTGAGCGGCTTCCAAAGCTACGCCTGGTTCTTGAGCGCCAGTCCAAATGGCTGCGGAAGCATCACCAACTGGACCCCACTGTGCTGAGGAGAATGGAGAAGGTGACATAGGTACACCAAGATTCAAGGCAGCACCGAATCCAATTACAGCAGCTAAGGATGAAACTTCCGGATCATTCAAAGCACCAGTTGCAGCTGGAATGGTCTTGTTGACCAAAGCGATTTTCTTTTGCACATCAGCACTGGTAAAGTATTTCATGATATCCAGTGCAATTTCTGCATTACCACGGTCAACTGCATTCTTGCTCATCATCAGGACTTTGATACCAACGAATGGGCTACCCATTGGTAAAATTCCATAGTCAACGCCACTGGCTTCAACACCAGCTACAGCCCATGGACCAGTCCACCACATACCAATTTTACCTTCGGCTAAGGCGGCATTACAAATATCATAGCTGTTTTCTGCATAGGATACTGTAGCAAATTTCTTTAACCATTCACCAGCTGCAAGTGCTTCTGGAGTATTGAGGAAGGCATTACCCTCTTCATCTACATAGGATGGTAAACCAAAACCGAAGTAAATGGGAGACATATGATAAGCATCTGAACCACCAAATGCTTGGTTACAAACCAGAACATTGCCAGTATCTTCCTGGAATTTCTTTGCTTTTTCATAAAGATCTTCGAAATCCATCGGATCAGTGGGTAGATATTCTTCAGTTACAACGGCTTTGTTGTAAATCAATGCAATACCTTCCTGAGATTCGGGCAAACCCCAAATCATTCCTGACCATTGAACACCAGCAACAGCGGCCGGTTCATAATTGGCTTCCAAAAATGCTGCGTCGACACCTAAGTCACTGATAGCGACAATGTTGCCATTGAGGGCTTGTTCACCAATGGCGTCATTTGCCCAACCAATGATATCAGGACCTTCACCAGCGGGGATTGCGACTGTAAGAGCATTTTTTACATCTTCTGGTTTTGAAAGGTCAATCTTCACATTGGGATGCTCAGCTTCGTAATCACGGAATGCTTGTTCAATGGCAGCTAAATACGCGCCATCCCATTGGTTCCATACGGTGATGGTTACCGGTTCAGCAGGAGGTTCAGCAGGAGCAGCAGGTTCAACAGGAGCAGCGGGCTCAGCTGGAGCAGCAGGTTCAGCAGGAGCGGCAGGTTCAGCAGGAGCAGCCGGTTCTACAGGTGTTTCAGCGGGTTTACAGGCTGATAAAACAAACATTGCGATCAGTAACACACTGATCAAAGTAAGTAACTTCTTAGACATTTTTTCCTCCGAAAATTTTTTATATATAGTAGTTTGACAAACAACGACGTGAGTTTTTGGTGAGCACCACCTCCTTTATTTGAGTTAATTATGGTTCCATTTCCCAGATTTGTGTAATGCATATGATAAAGCCTGTGTAACAGCACCCATAACAGTAGATCTCTTGCCAAGTAATGCAGCTGAAATTCTTACTGCATTTCCAGCAGCGTATAAGCTTCGATTGGCTACCGCTTCGCGAATTGGATCGAGTAGCAAATCTCCGCTGGAAGAAATTCCTCCTCCTATAATAACAATACTGGGGTTAAAAAGATTCACCAATCCAGCAATAGCAACACCCAGGTAGGAGCCGGCTTTAGTAATGATTTGCTGAGATAACAAATCACCTTTTTTGGCTGCTTTAATTACATCCTTTGCAGAAATTTTGTACAAATCTCCTAACCCAACCAATTGAGATCTTCTCCCTTTGCTTAATTCTTCTTGGGCACGACCGGCAATCGCCCTTCCACCAGCAAAAGCTTCCAAACAACCCAAATTACCACAGGAACATCTGGGACCATTTTCATTAATGGTGATATGACCAATCTCACCTGCCGCACCCGTTGCTCCATGATAAATTTTACTCTCAAATATCAATCCAGCGCCAATTCCTGTACCAACTTTTATGTAAGCCAGGTTCTTTTCCCCTCTTCCAGCACCATACGCCCATTCACCTAGCGCGCCTAATTCAGCATCATTATTCACCAAAACCGGGCAATTCCACTTCTTATTTAAAGTCTCTCGAATTGGAAAATTATTCCATCCGGGCATGATTGGAGGCATACTGACAGTCCCTTTTTCAACAACAACCGGACCCGGAAGGCCTAATCCAACTGCAGAAATATCCTGTAATTGCAATCCCTTCGCAACCAGAATCTGTTGAACTAAGTTATCTACAATACTTAAACATGTGATGGGGCCATCATTAATGTCTAAATCCATCTCAATTTCATGAATAATACTGGCAGAAAAATCTGATAAACAAACATATAAATGTGTTGCGCCTACATCAACCCCCAAAACATAACCTTTATCAGGAGTAACTTCCAAAACGATTGGTCTTCTTCCACCAGAGTATCGGGTTTCAGCTTCCCGTACTATTCCCTCACCTACTAAATCATTTATTATTGAAGTCACCGCTGCCCTAGTTAATCCTAATTGTCTGGACAGATCAACTCTGGAAACACCCCCAGGTGTAAACCGGATTAGATCTAATACTACATGTTTGTTAAGTAATTTAACATGTGTATTTGGGGTAATCCAAATATTGCCATCCAAATTCGCATCAACCTCTCAGGAACTATACTTTATTTTATCATTCAGGCCAATTAAGTCAAGTAATTTAACAAATATTTATTTATTACTAAATTCTTCACACGATCAATAAACGATAATTTTTCTTTTTCCGTCTGACCTTGATGAAAACTTTTATTAAAAAGTTTGAAATCGTCCACCAATAAAGGATAGGCACGTAAATTGCATCATCGTTATAAATCTATGTCTATGTATTATAATTTTAGCTAATGAACCTTTTGAATAATATTAAATTGCTTCCGTTTTTAGCAAATAAGAAAATTCGAATTCTTAATTATTTGCTTTTAATTACCATTTTAATTTCTGGCTGTCAGAACACAATTGTTCTCGAACCAACAACAACATTTTCTGTAGCAACCGAACCATCTTCTTTACCCACAAGCACCATTCAACCAACGGTTGAAATTGGTTTGGAGGATTCACCCATCGTATTTGGATACGTAGTCTCAGAAAATCAGATCACCATCGAAAACCTTGCTGAATCGATGGTCGATGCTTTGGAAGACAAAACTGCATATCAGATACGTTTTGAAGCATTTGAAGACCCCCAGGAAGCATTTGATAACTTGCGACAAGGTGAAATTCATTTCTTTTTTATTCAACCATTAACCTATCTGGCTGCTTCTGAACGAGATCTTGTCGTACCTTTGTTAGTTTCAAACCATTTTGGTTTATATAACTATGGAACCCAATTTTTCGCCAACAAGGATTCTGGGTTTAGTTCATATTTCGATGAAAAAACAAATAAATCAACGACTTCTGCCGATATTGCATTGCGCCAATTTGAGGGAATGAGACCTTGCTGGACGGAACCCTCTTCGATATCAGGCACAATCATCCCATATGGAATTTTAGCCCAAAACGGGATATCTTTTTTACCCCCTGCATATTTACAAAATCCTGGCGCGACCATAAGGGCTCTTTATATTAAGGGAATTTGCGATTTTGGAGCTACCTATTCTTATTCCGGTGATCCTAGAACATCTTCACAGGTTATAAACGATTTACCCGATGTAATGGATCGCATACTTATCATATGGCAATCAGACGCAATCATTCCTAGCCTTGGTTTAGCAGCTTCTGTTAATGTTCCTGCTCAGATGCAAAGTGATATTAAGAATGCATTCTTAAGTCTGATAACTGATAATAACGGAAAATCCATGGTCTCTGATGCTCTCCAATATGATATACAGGGTTTCCTTTCGATAGAAGATGATTACTATGACGATTTACGAGAATTGGTTAAAGCAGCAAATATCAATCCATACCAACATTTAGGATATTAATCATTGATGAAATTCTTAAAAAATTTGATTCGAAGCATTATATGGGCTGGATTATTAATAACCATTTTTCCTGTTTTAGTGTGGTTGCTGTTTAGGGTTGTTTATTCCGAGAGAATTTTCATGGTAGATGATGCACCGAATGGATATTCGATTGCGATCGTCTTTGGAGCTGGTTTACATTGGGATGGGTCTCCGACTCCTGTACTGCGCGATCGAGTTAAGGCAGCGGTAAGATTGTATGATCAAGGTAAAGTTCAAAAATTACTTTTTAGTGGTGATAATCGTTTTGTGGATTATAACGAACCGGGAGCAATGCACGAGTATGCCTTGGAATTAGGTGTTCCAGAGGAGGATATTGTTCTCGATTTTGCTGGACGCAGGACATATGATACCTGTTATAGAGCAAAGGCAATTTTCAAAGTGGATCAAGCCATCCTTGTTACACAAAGATTCCATCTGCCAAGAGCAATCTTTTTGTGTGATCAAATGGGAATCGCTTCACAAGGCGTAGAGGCAGATTTACGAGCGTATTCAAGTTATTCATTGCGATATTGGAACCTTAGAGAGATCCTTGCCACAATGTCCGCAATGTGGGATGTATGGATACAACGGCCAGTGCCTGTTCTTGGAGAAGAATTACCAATTTTCTAATCATTAATTGAGGATGAAATGGATCGAGATCAAGTAATTACTATCGTGAGAGAATTCGTAAAAAATGAGAACCTAATCAAACACATGCTTTCAGTAGAAGCAGCTATGCGCTTTTACGCAAAACTGTACCATGAGGATCAGGAAGAATGGGGAAATGTTGGTCTTCTTCACGATTTTGATTGGGAGATTCATCCGACCCTGGAAGAACATCCTCAGGCTGGAGTTCCCATTTTAAGAGATAGAGGTGTGCCAGAATATTGGATAAAAGCTGTCCTGAGTCACGCAGATCATACCAATGTACCCAGAGAAACATTAATGGAAAAAGCATTATTTGCCTGTGATGAAATTACGGGTTTAGTAACAGCGGTTGCACTGGTCAGACCATCCCGATCTTTATATGATCTGGAAGCTAAATCAATCAAAAAAAAGTGGAAAGATAAAGCATTTGCTGCTGGTGCTAATCGTGAGGAAATTGAAATTGCAGCAAATGAATTTGGTATCGAATTATGGGAACATGTTTCCAATGTTATTTTGGCTATGCGTAATATCGCTCCACAATTAGGCCTCGAAGGTCAATTTAAGAAATAAGAAAGAAAAGGTGAAATGATGAACCTGAAAGGAAAAGGATTTTTCATCTGGAAGATAATCAACAGTGAAAAAGGGGATCCAAAAGCGATTGCCAGAACTGCAAAGGATGCCCAATTAACCCATGTCATCCTGAAAATTGCTGATGGTGCTTTTCCTTATAATGTCAATCGACAAACCAATGAAGATTATGTTGGTCCAGTAGTGAACGCATTGCGGGATGTTGGCATCGAAGTTTGGGGGTGGCATTATGTGTATGGCGATTATCCAACCAGTGAAGCCAATATTGCTGTAAAAAGAATGAAGGAATTTGAATTAAGTGGATATGTAATAGATGCTGAAATTGAGTATAAAGAACCTGGCAAGAAAAATGCCGCGTTAGCATACATGAAAATATTACGAAAAAACCTTCCTAATATTCCATTAGCCCTTAGTTCATACCGCTTCCCATCATTTCATCCACAATTACCCTGGAAAACTTTTTTGGAGTATTGCGATTACAATATGCCGCAGGTATATTGGGAACAATCTCATAATCCTGAAGTTAACTTAATCCGCACAGTGAAAGAGTTTCAAAACATCACACCATTTCGTCCAATCATTCCAACAGGACCTACCTACCGTGCTGGATCCTGGATTCCTACTGTAGAAGATACACGTAAATTCCTGGAAACCAGTAAAGAACTTAAATTGGAAGGAGCAAATTTCTTTAGTTGGGATGAATGTCGTCCTGCTTATCCAGATTTATGGAAAACGATATCAGAATATGTCTGGGATAAACCACAACAAGCAAAAGATATCACTGAATTATGGATCGAGGCGCTTAATTCTGGAAATCCTGAGCAGGTAACCAGATTATATGCACCTAACTCAGTTCATATTACCTCCACACGATCCATTCAGGGAGACAAAGAGATTCAAGATTGGTACACTTATTTATTGAAACAATTATTGCCAAATGGAAAATTTACAATTACAGGGATTTCCGGGTCAGGTAATTCTCGAAGCATCAATTGGATGTGCAAATCTGATAAAGCAGATGTGAGTGATGGTAGGGATACGTTTGGATTAATTAATGAAAAAATTGCTTATCATTATTCTTTTTTTTCCACAAAATCCTGAGCAAATAGAATTAATAT
>JACZIY010000489.1 GCA_014860845.1 Anaerolineaceae bacterium | reverse complement strand
TTTTTCAGTGAATTTATTTTTTGAGATTTTTCCTTTAGCCTTTAGCCTTTAGCCTTTTTTTCTACCAGCCATGAGCCACGAAGTACCCGAGCGTAGCGAGTGGTATCAGCCATCAGCTAAATATTTCTTTTTCTTTCAGCTTCCGAAGGACTCCGAAATGTTCTTTTTCGGAGACGAGCTTTCAGCTTTCAGCAACAATATACTCCCCTAGAGTATATTTGTTATAGACTCATTATACACATAATCTCCATTCTTCCAACCCCCAAAATACTAAATTTGTTCTAAATTCACCCCTGAATTTCCCTTGCAATCTCCCCAAACAATGCTAAGATTAATTTTCTTTTTTTCCTAAATCCTAACCCCTCAACCCTCATTTCTCGTTTCCCAAACCCATAATTTCGGACTCCAGAGTAAGTTCCCCGTTTCATTAAGGATTGGATTAATTAACTCTTCTAATTTTTCGAAAGCTTCGTTTTGTGTAAGACTAATCCCAACATCTACAGCCAATTTATTAAAAGGTTTTTCCCAATCTCGTGGTGGTGTTGGCAATTGTGCAGGAATCGGATGCGTAGCCCGGTGTTCAAAAGTTTCCTTAATCGCGTTAACAAACGAATTCGAATCGATATTTTCCATTTCAGCAATTAAGAACATGTCAACCAGGTCTTTTACTCTCGAACTTCCACCATGATTATAAACACGGGTGTAGGCATGCAGTTTTTCGGCAAAGTGCTGTGCAATTGTATAGCACTCGTATGCATTCGGCTCTATATCAGCGAAACTCAAATAATCCGCATTTAATATGGTCTCAAACCCTCCAATGATTCTGTCATCAACCCCAATATCAAGGTGAAATCTCTCAAAACGCCGTCCATCCAAATAAGCGCTAATATTTACCCTTAATCCACCAAAATCATTCAACGGGTTACGATCAGGTTGTTCAATTTCAAACGTAAACCAGTCACCCAGGTCGGTTCTTGTCGCCTTAATCAAAATATCATAAAGGGAATTTTGTTGGGTAACCATTAAAATATCGACGTCAACAGTTGTGCGCGCCCTGCTACCCAATCTTAATTGCAAAGCGTAACCACCTTTAAGGTACCATTGATTTGGAAAACTATGGCTAAGACGAGCCAGAAATCGATCGAATGCTACCATTTTCCTAAGACGAATAAGCGCTGTCCCGCTTTTCTTTGAATTCGCCAATAACCGCTCTTCCAGTGCCCGGCGAAATGCTCCTCCGCTTTGGTACTTCATCCCCTGTACTCCTTTGCCAGAATATTTTGAAAACGTTGCAGCATTGCCTTACTATGTTTGGAAGCCTGTAGCAAAAGGCTTTCCCTGGTGATCAATCCACGCTGAAGTGCCTGATGCACTGCCAGTTCAACCTGTTCTTGCGCGATGCCACTGGAATACACATCTACCAATGTTCTTTCAACGCTAGTAACCCTCAGCCCTTCTCTCCAGGTAATTTCTTCTGGGCTGAGTACATTTGTATGGATTCGAAAACCTTTCTTCCTTCGGGAAGTAGATCTCGGCAGAATTACATGAATTTCTGATGGCAGATATTCGCTCAATTCATAAACAGACAAAGCACTTTCGTGTGAAATGACAGAGTTAACTCCAGCCCTCAGCCAGGCAATGAAAAGATCTTCAAATCTTGAGCCGGGAAATTGTGACAGGCGGTAGATCCCGTGTTGGATACGGTTGAATTTCCCGGTAGAAGCATTTTCAGACAATCTCTCCCACGAAAACCCAACATCTCTAGCCTGTTGCGCAGTGAAATAACCAGCCTGACTTTCGGCTATTTCATACAGTTTGTCATATTTTTGTTTTTCTTCCATGTGTGCAAAACCTTCGCTAATACCTAAGGTATTGCACACATTATCACTTATTTGAATAAAAAAGTCAATCCTCAACCCTCAAAACCTTGTACCCGAGTATAACGAGTGGTATCAAACCTGATCCTCCTCCCCCCGTAAGATTAAAGCATTCCCTTTCTTGGAATGCTTTAACCTCCAGAACCACTGAATGCTATCGGAAGACTTCGCCGCCCTCGTCTATGGTGGATACATGCTCGAAACCGTATAAGACGGAATCATCATATCAGCTCACCGAAGCTGGCATTGAGACCGGACATTGGTGATCCAAATCAACGCGTAGAAATTTTTATATTCCATGAATAATAATTATTCCGTATCTACTTAATATAATTTGCGTCTTAATTTACATAATTATCTGATTCCATTTATAGGGTTTAACTATGTATTTAATAAGAAAGGTGGGATTAGTGAAGAAAATTGTTTTTACTTTCGTTATTTTTTGTACTATTGTTGGTTTTACCGGAATTTCTCCGGTTCAAGCAGAAGAGTTTTCATGTGGTGATGTGAAAGAAATTCCACAATCTGAATGTGAAGCTCTTGTTGACTTGTATAACAGCACTAATGGAGATAATTGGGCCAGAAAAGATAATTGGTTAATTACTAATTCACCAAGTGAGTGGTTTGGAATATTTATAATTGATAACCATGTTAATATGATTGTTTTAAGTAATAATAGTTTATCTGGAAATATTCCTCCTACACTTGAAAATTTCCTAAATTTGGAATTTCTAGATTTGATGTTTAATCAATTAACAGGCTCTATTCCACCTGAATTAGGGAAGCTAGTTAAACTAACAGGGCTTTTAATAGAATCGAATCAATTAACTGGCTCCATTCCATCTGAATTAGGGAAACTAGATAACTTAAGATACCTTTTATTAGCTAGAAATTTTTTAATTGGCTCTATTCCACCTCAATTAGGGAATCTTTCTAATTTAGAAAGACTTCATTTATTTGAAAATCCACTATTATCCGGATCAATCCCTATGAAATTTTCAAAACTGGAAAAACTGATGGTATTTACATTCTATGGTAAATCAATCTGTGAACCTACTAATCCAAAATATATAACGTGGAAGGAATCAGTGGATTTGTGGATTGGTACAGATATTGATTGCCTAAATGGGAAGAAATAATAAGTATCAATTTAAAATTATTTTGACAAAATTAATACAAGTTAAATTTTGGGTAGTAAAGAATTTTAGAGGCTTATTGTCCCTAATGTGTTTACGTTATGGACTAAAAGCCCCGTTTTTTAATCTTAGGTTTCAATCAAAATAAAAGATCACATTGTAATACCCATGATCCAAGCCCCGTTCATTCCACTCTCCCCATCAAATTATCAGATGGCTTCGACGTATCTCAAGTTAAACACATTCGACCAAACCGCCTCGCCGAGCGCGTCACACACACATTCATCACTAAATTCTTCCACATCCGCTTCGAGAGATCTTCTTTTGGTTGGCGTCAGAGGACCAAAATTGTCCTCATAGATCCGGGCTGCTTTGGACATATCCTTTGAAATTTCTTCGGGATTGCTAGAAACAGAACCAGAAGCAGATACAGAAGCAGAATGTTCCACATCTGCTGTTACTGTTTTTTTATTTAATTCATTCTTGTAACGTTTCGTTTCAATAGAACCTCGCTCTCTGAAAGCGCGCACGCGCTCAGTACTGGTGGAAGGTGCCTGCCTATCCTTGAAGTGAGTCACAACCCAACCTTGAAGCGTTTCGTGCACTACCCCGAATTCAGACAAAGCCTGCAACGAGTCAACTAGATTAGATTCTCTAATCCTTAACCACCACGCAATATCTGTCACGGGCTGTAGCAGACCATCGTTCCCGTTCTCGCCCGCGAGCAAGAACAGCTCTATGGCATGCTTCCATAACCATACTGGCATCTTCCCCATTTTGGGGTCATTCAAAATCTCTATGTAAAGCTTTATCCAGTAATGGTTCATAGTGATCATGAAATTGAGTAGATAGATAATTCAGAAAGATCCGTTCCGGACATACCTTGCAGATCTTCTTTCTTTTCCAACCTATCCAAAAGCCGGAGCATGATAGCCAAAGACTTGTACCAACGATCGTTGGCTGCCATAATGAATTCGGGGTCCGAATAATGCACCCGTCGAACAGAGATATCCACAACCGGCTTTGAAGATGTGGTCATTAAACTTGCCTGATATGAAAATCTGACGGGATCTTCGGAGAGACACCCACAGAACATGGATCGCTCAGGGTTGAATTGCGAGCTTCCCATTCCTGTTTTACAAGGACCTGCAGAAAGTTACTGGTCGAGCGCATATCGGTACCGGCCATAACCTTCAAGTGAGCCCAGGTCTCGTCATCAAAAAAAACTGAATTGCGAATTGGCATACAT
>JACZIY010000488.1 GCA_014860845.1 Anaerolineaceae bacterium | reverse complement strand
CTTTCAATTCAATGATATTTTAGAGAATGGCCAGAAATCAGCCTATCTGGATTGGTTTGACATTCGCGGTTTTCCGTTGAATGCCTATCACGGTGAGCCGAACTACCGCTGTTGGTGGGGGTTGCCGGCTTTACCGGAACTCAACACCGACAACCTGCAAGTACGCGACTATATCTTCTCTGTGGCAAAATATTGGGTGGATGAAGGTATCGATGGCTGGCGATTGGATGTACCCTTTGAGATTGATGATGACGTCTTCTGGCAGGAATTCCGCCAGGTGGTCAAGCACGCCAATCCGGAAGCGTATATAACCGGTGAAATCGCGCAGGATGCCACACGCTGGCTGGCTGGTGATCAGTTTGATGGGGTCATGAATTATCTATTGACCTATGGCATCTGGATTTATTTTGGGGGGGAAGATGTGGACCAGGAGTTATTTGGGCATTGGCTTTCAGCCCATGCTCCGGATTTAAAAATAGCGAATGTGCAGGATTTTTCCGGGTACGTGCAAAGCTTGCTGGAGAAATATCCACACGAGGCGGCCTTGGCGCAAATGAATCTGCTGGATAGCCATGATACCGCCCGCTTTCTGAGTCTACTGAACGGGCATAAAGACTTGATGTTGCTGGCTGTCCTGTTCCTGATGACCTATCCCGGCGCACCATCCATCTATTATGGCGATGAGATTGGCCTGGATGGTGGCAATGACCCGGATTGTCGCAAATCATTCCCGTGGGATAACCGAAAGTGGGATACTCAGATGCTGGGCTTCTATCAGCGCTGCATCAGCATGCGTAAGGCATATCCTGCGTTGAGGGATGGCGATTTCAAGGTGCTATACGCGCAGGATGATGTGATGGGATATCTGAGAAGCAAAGGCGAGGAGAAGCTGCTGGTGGTGCTGAATCGCTCGCGTGAGACCCGGCATGTGGATATCGATGTGCAGGGATTGCTGCCGAAGTGTGGTGTGCTGCAGCACGTCCTGGCGACCGGTGAGCTGGTGGTAAAGGATGGGTATGTGAGGGATGTGGTGGTAGGGCCGGTGAGTGGGGTGGTGGTGAAGGTCTGAACTGGGATTTTACTGGGATTGACAGGATTTTTAGGGGTTTGATGGATTGACTGGTGTTGCATTTGGTGATAGCTGGCAGATGGGATTGGTTTACAGGATTGACAGGATGAGGATTTGGACAATTGGTGTGGTGTGGCAAATGGAGGATGTCTGAACTGGGATTTACAGGATTTTTAGTCTTGTGATGGATTTACTGGTGCTGCATACTGTAAAAGTTGGTTGATGGGATTGGTTTACAGGATTTACAGGATGAGTGTTTGGATGGAAGGAAAGTCAGAACTGGGATTGACAGGATTTTTAGGTTTTTGATGGATTGACTGGCACTGCTTCTGGTGGCGGTTGGTTGATGGAATTGGTTTGCAGGATTTACAGGATGATTCCTTGAAAAATAGGGAAGTGATGCGAAATATAAATTTATTATTTTCTAAAAAATTTGTTGAGGTTACTATTTGCCAGGTTTGTTTAGTCTTTTGAATTGAAGGCTTGAAGAACCAAAGTTAATCAGAAGTCCAATGTCTATGTTGAAAGCTTCGAGATAATTGATTGCCTGAGCAAGATGGACATTTTCAATCCGACCAACAGCCTTAATTTCCACCATAATTTTTTCTTTAACAAAAAAATCTACACGTCGGCTACCGATTTCTCTAAGATCATAATGAATTGGAATTTCGAACTCCCTAACAAAGGATAAACCCTGTTTTTCCATTTCCATTGCCAAAGCACGCTGATAAATAACCTCTTGAAATCCAGCACCGATACGATTGTGAACACACATTGCACAACCAATTATTTTTTGTGTAATCTCCCAATGTAAATATTTACTAATACCCATGTCAACCTCAATGTTTTTCAGAAT
>JACZIY010000487.1 GCA_014860845.1 Anaerolineaceae bacterium | reverse complement strand
CTTTGGTATCTTATCGGGCTGGTTAATGACGCGTTACCTGCTGTAATAATATCTACCCATTGCACGTTTCGAAGGAACATTCAATGAAAGGAATAGAAAAAGAATTAATAAAGGGAATCTGGGCATTACCCTCATTTCTAGTAATGATGGTAACAGTGGGTCACAATATTATGACTGCCGCTGCTTTTCATTTCTATTCATTCAAACCACCCAGTGTTATGGTAGGGATCATTCACGATAAATTCACTAACCTACTTATCAATGAGTACAACGAGTTTGGGATCAACATTCCCACCACCGATCAGATCAAAATTATCCGTATCTGCGGTTCTGTATCGGGCAAAGAGGGAGTAGATAAGTATGCGCTGGCTGGAATCACACCCATGAATGGGATGAAAATCAAAAGTTCTTTGATCAAAGAATGTCCTCTAAATCTCGAATGCCAGGTTGTTCACAAAGTGGGTTACCCCGGATCCCACCAGTGGTTAGTGGGTGAAGTTAAAGCTGTTCCCAAAGATGAGAACTACAGCAAAGAGCAGGTATTGATGTTCTGGGCGGCGAGTATCGCAAGGTTGGGGAGTTTTTGGAGAAAAGCCGGTAGCAGGTGGCTTGTAGCTAGTCATTCCCAGTTGCCATGATTTAGCGGGTAGGTGTTTGTAGAATTGCAGGTGCGCTGTACTTGGGGATTATCAAGAACCTCAATAATCTCACCAAATTCTCTCAATCCTGAGACCGAAACGTTATAGCACCTCTGAGATTGTAACTTTTAGGTGGAATGCACCTTGAAAAATAAGCCATTGGATCAGTAAAAGCTGGTCAAAATACCAGTGATTTTTCAAGGTAGAAATACTATACTGAGAATAATCCAGATCCATCTGACAGACTCCATTCCTCTTCCACAATGCCCATGACCTCAGGTGTCTTCATTGCCAGAAATGAAACTTTAGTAGACTTAGATTATGTTTAAAAAGGTAAGACGGCCATGACCTCAATTCCTATATCAAAAAACAACTGGCTTGCACGTGTTGTATTAGCAATCTTATTTGTCGTTTTAGGCACGGCAATCATGTATGTCTTCAATCCCTGGGGATCCGGTACCGTTTTACCAAAGGTGTATGACTATATTACAAAAATCGGGGTATGTATCGTTTTTTTGGCAGCTGCCTTACTGGCCAAACACTCTCAGCGCTTTCAGCGTTACTGGCAGATTCTGTTTGGATTTTTTATCCTGACCCTGACGGTCTCTCTGGATCTGGTCTTTGGTATTTACTACATCAAGCACCTTAATATCCAGGATACTTCACCGGCCACGATAGCCTTTCAGAAGTTGAATGAAGCTTTTGTGGTTGTAAGTGTAGTCGTGGGATGCACATTGGCTTCCGGAAGCCATCTGGGATCCATTTACATTCAAAAAGGAAAACTGAAACTCGGCTTATTGATCGGTCTTGGAGCATTCCTACTCGCTGCTGCTGGTTCTTTCCCCTTGGCAGCCTCCTTCAAAGCCCAGAATCTGACCATCGCGCGCGTGCTTCCCTGGATACCCTGGGTGTTGATCTTTGTGCTTTCCAATGCCACCCTGGAAGAATTGCTCTTTCGTGGTCTCTTTCTGCACAAACTGGAAGCCTTCTTCGGAAAATTTCTCTCTAACCTACTGGTCGCCACAGTCTTCACCCTGATGCATGGGGCTGTGACCTATACGGTCGATCAATACATGTTTCTGGCGATATTATTCCCATTAGCGCTACTATGGGGATATATCATGCAGAAAACGGATGCCCTCTGGGCCTCCATCCTTTTCCATGCTGGGATGGATATTTCGATCATTTTGGGGATATTCTCCAATCTCTAATCGTATCTATTCTTGACGGGTTTTCGGATGACTGAATATTCCATACGCACATTTCAAGCAGGCTTTGAAGCAGAACAAGCCAGAATTGGAAGAGAGGTTGCCATGCAGTGGGTCTGGCCTTTTGCCTATGATCAGGAAGACTTGCTGAAAATCCACTCCCAACCTGATTTTGACCCGGATACCCATTTGTATTGTTTTCAAGATGATGAAATGGTAGGTTACCAAACCAGCAATCTTATCTCCGGAGAAGGACAGACTACCGCAAGCCTTGATTTTCCCCGCCTGCTGCCAGGCCATGATCAGGCTGCTATGATCTTATTGGAAAAAGCATTGGAAACTCTCAGAAATAAAGGGGTCTCTAAGGTGGTGGGCAGGGTTTCGAGTATGATTCCAGACGAAGTAACCTGGGCTGAAAAAGCCGGTTTTGCGATTAAAGAATGGGGTTACAAAGTTTACTATGCCTATTCAACGAGCCAGGGGAAGCTTGACGTTCAGGATGATCTGGTGGAAGAGATTAATCCCGAAACAGATTTAGAGGCCTGCGCCACACTTGCTTCTCATTGGTACAAACAACCTGTAGACTGGTGTCTGAAGCAATTGCAGGAATGGCACCAATATGGGGTCATTGCTCACCTGGGGATTCGATCATCAGGCAAGTGGGTGGCATCCTGTATGACCGCACGGAATGTGATCCGCCCAACAACAGCAGCGAACTATTACATCTATACCCCGGATGAGAGTCTGTTGCAACCGTTAATCTCCCGTGTGATCAACCATTGTGTAGAAAACAAAGTTGAAAATCTGATAGCTGATTTGATTCACGATCATCGCAGGTTTGAATCAGTCTACCAGCAACTCGGATTTACCAGGGTCGCCGAGTGGGGAAAATGTGAGAAGATTTTGACTCCTGGTTAAGTGCATTAACGTGCGTTGCACTTAGGGATCATCAACCACAACAAATCTGCATACCAACCTATGCAATCCAAAATCCAAAAGTGCATTGCACCTAGAATTGAAACTTAAGGTGCAATGCACTTCTGCAAGATTCTTTAACAAAATCTTCCAAAAAGGAGTCAATGATTATTCCCCAAGTGCAATGCACCAAAGAACTGCATCAATAACTCATTGTCTTTCTTTGACCCCTATCACCTATGACCTATGAACTAGAACCTACCTAATAATTCGACTGCAAACTCATGCCCTCATACAAATACGCCACTTCTTCCTCATACCCATTGAACTTCAAAGTCGGGCGGCGTTGTAATTCACCAATCCGACGTTCGGTGGCTTGCGACCAACGTGGGTGCGGAACATCCGGGTTGACGTTGGAGTAGAAGCCGTATTCACGCGGAGCGATCAGGTTCCAGAAGGTATCTGGCATTTCCGAAACCAGTTCTATCTTGATCAGTGATTTTCCACTCTTGAATCCATATTTCCAGGGCACCACCAGGCGTACTGGAGCACCATTGGATGGCGATAGTGGTTCATTATAAATTCCGGTTGCCAGAATGGTCAGATCATTCATGGCTTCATCCAATCGCAAGCCTTCCTGATAGGGCCAGGGGAAATTCGCTTCCAGACCCGGCATCTGATCAAAATCCGCTACAGTCTGAAAACGCACAAACTTTGCTTCTTCTGTCGGTTTAACCACATCCAGCAGCTTAGATAAAGGGAACCCCATCCACGGGATCACCATCGACCAGCCCTCCACACAGCGTAAGCGATAAATGCGTTCTTCCTGCGTGAATTGTTCCAGGATGTCCTGCATACTGAAGTTGGTGGGATTTTCCACTAATCCGTAAACTTCTACATTCCAGGGATCGGTCTTAAAGTCTTTGGAAACCTCATACACCCTATCTTTTGACAGGGAAAATTCGTAGTAATTATTGTAGGTTTTGATGGATTCGATATCCGTCAGAGCTTCCCCCTCACTCTCGATAATTTGTTGTTCCTCCTCGGTGGGTATTACACCTGGTGCACAGGCAGCCAGAACGGCAGCCCCTCCCACCAGTGAGACTTTTTGTAAAAATTTCCTACGATTCATATACAACCATTTTGGTGTAATTTCAGAGCGATCTATTTCTTTCATCATTTACCTCATTTACCAATAAAACCAATCAGGTGTTAGCCTGTCTTTTTTTATATCTGACTCTATTAAACCAATAAATATCTGGCGGCGGTAGTATTTGTATAACAGAAATACGTTTTTGTAATGTTTCTGTAATAATTTATTGATTAGTAACGCGTTTCAGAGAGGAAAAAGCTTATCCGTTTGTAAGCTCAATCCGGACGAGATCACAATGGTGAAATAAACACAGCCACGTCCATTTCAAGAACGATCTATTACAATAGATTGAACCGTTTCAAAAGGCATATCCACGGCATTGGAAGTCAGGGTTTTGAAGACTTGCTCCCGCAATTCAAACTTTTTCTGTACATGCAGGCGTTCATTTTCAAGCCAGACCCGTAATTCTAAAGCCACATTGTAGTCATTCAATTGTGTGACAACAACACTGGGTGCGGGATCGGACAGATAATCTGGATTTTCCCGAACCAATGAAAGCAGAATTGATCGGACTCGATCAAGATCTTCATGTACACCTATGGTCACAGCAATATCCAGGCGGATATTGGGAAAATTGGTATAGGAAGTGACTGTCTTATTCATGACTTCTGCATTGGGAACCGCCAGCATTTTTCCATCAGGTGTTACCACCCGGACCGTGCGCAGGGATATGCGGTCAACCCGGCCATATTTTCCATCAATTTCAATCAGATCGCCAATGGTAAACGGCCGATCGATGAAGATCAGAAGTCCAGAGATGATGTTGGACAATGTGTCCCGTAATGCAAATCCAATTGTTAAACCCACAACACCTAATGAAGCCAGAACAGCTCCTGTCTGAATGCCTGTAGCACTGAGAGCCGCCAGAATGCCGATGCTGAATACAAAAAATTTCAGGACAGTTTCAGCAAAAGCAGCATTGGTTTTGTCCATATTGCGCTGCACTCTGGGCATAATGATTCTTTTTAAGATTTCCCATATCAATAAAAATATAACCAGAACAATGGCGATGATGATGATGTTGATAAAAACTTCCGCAAATAGCACCCCCAATCTTTCAGGATCAAAAAACTCCTGTAATCGGGCGATCAAATTGTCGAGTAGTGCTCCCATTTTCTCCTCCTTGTTCGCTTAATTGTTATCCATCTTTTATTAAATTATGTGCAATGGGACTGCGTGATCATCTCCACTCGCGCTAAAGTCTTAGAAAAGATAAAAAACAACCGCGCCACTTGCAATCCCTACCAGCAGTATAAAGAGAAAAGTCTTGATGACCGGTTCACGCAACTCCTTCGTTCCGGATACATATGTAATCACACCTTTGGTCACCGTGTTTACCAGCGCAGCGATAATCACCGCGGTACCGGCGACATCGAGTGTAACCTGGGATGTGTTGGCCAACCGCGATAAACTCAGCGAGATGGCATCTACATCTGTCAACCCGGCGAAGAGGCTGGTCAGATATACCCCTGAAGTGCCTAAATAACGTTGGGCATATTCCACCACCACAATTATCACCGCAAAGAATAGACCAAACTTGATCGCAGTTGATAACTTAAGCGGGTTCGTAATCGTAAACTCCGGGTGAAAGGCATTTTCTTTTTGGCGGTCTTTCCGTTGTATGAGAAAAATAGTAACCAGTCCGGTTGCCAGCATCAGCAGCAATGGTATCAGAACCTTGAGCGCTAACGGTGGATGGATAACAAGGATCAATACAAGAATGCGCGGAAACATGACGGTGGAAGCCAGTACTACTGCTCTGGCGTAATGGTCTGACATCTCGGGATATTCGCGACTGGCTGAAGAAAAGCTGATGGTAGTGGCGGTACTGCTGGCTAATCCTCCAAAAATGCCGGTCAGGTTGATCCCGCGAGAAGCGCCTAACAGCTTCATCATCACATAGCCGCTGAACCCAATTCCGGACACCAGCACCACCATCAACCAGATTTGAAAAGGATTGAACAATCCCCAGAGATCTATCGTGCGATTGAGAAGCAAAGGCAGGATGACGGCTGCGACCAATGCAAACGTCAAGGTAACATGAATGTCTTCCGAACTCATATTACGGATAAAACCATGTAATGGGCCTTTAAAAGCCAACAGTAGAGACGTTACTACCGCCAGAGAAATGGCGATCAGAGCATGATCACTCATCACCAGAACACCAAAC
>JACZIY010000486.1 GCA_014860845.1 Anaerolineaceae bacterium | reverse complement strand
CGTGTCCATAAATATAAGACATGGATGACCAGGATGTCTGTCCATCGGCATTCACTTTGGAGATGATACCCTTGGTCAGGTTGTACTCCGGATCCAGCAGCGGGAAGCCAGCTGCATACACATCCAGACCGGTCTTGACTTTATCTTCATACCAATCCATGTAAGCAAAATCGCTGCCTTCCACCTGTACCACAGCCAGGTCAGCGCATTCAGAGGTCCCCAGAACACGTACATTGCGTGGGGTGGTCTCGCCGTTGACGTAGGCTTTCAGGATGGCAGCACCCGCAACTACATGGTTGTTGGTAACACCAATGCCAGATGGGTCAATAAAGAAGCCAGAACCGCCCCATTCGGCGTTCAATACCAATCCCTGTTCTATATCATTGTAGGTACCGGTAGCAAATAATTGAAACACTGCCGGGCGCACATCATCAATGCTTTTGGCTGCAGCACTCTCATCCACTGGTTGAACAGGTTCAACGGGTGCAGCAGGTTCTGGTTGACTGGAAGGCTCTTCAGATACAGCCACCCGCACTGGTTCTTGGGTTTCTTGAGAGATTTTGTCAGCTGACAAATTGCAGGATAAAGTTAATAAAATCAAAATCAAAATGGGAATTAAAAATTTTCGTTTCATCTTGGCTCCTTAAAGAGGGGACTTTAAAAACAGGAAAAGAATTACACATGGGCTATCTTATTATTCAGTTTACAGAAAAGTATCAAAAAAATCCGAATAAATTGATATATTTCATTTTAGAGTGGTTTTTTATTAAGTCAACCATTAATTCAGAATAGATACAGGCATATAACATTACAAAAATGAAGGTTTTATAGGTACTAATCAGCATAAAAAATCAGACAAAACCGGGCTTTGAAACGTTTTTCAAGTACAATAAAGGTTATGAATCGAGCCAACACGGACGAAGACCAGATTATTCTTGGGGATTGTATAGAAGTCATGCGCCAGATGGAGCCTGACTCGGTGGATATGATTTTTGCTGATCCTCCCTA
>JACZIY010000485.1 GCA_014860845.1 Anaerolineaceae bacterium | reverse complement strand
CTGGGAACCACGAGTAAATTTGGATCAAGGAATTACGAAATTAGTAGATTGGTATTTTCGAGAAAGGGATTGGGTCAGTCAGGTCGCTACGCCATGAAATCTCCTTTGAAGATTTACCATGAATGGAAACAAGATAAGTCTTTAGGGGAAGTCATCAAAAATACTGGTTATATGGTAACCAGTAATACTGCCAGTACGGGTTTGACCTTTGTTCAGGGAATGCTCGCTGCCATCATTTTAGGCCCGGTTGAGTATGGTCTCCTGGGAATGATTGTTTCATTTGCTTCGAATGTTAATCGGTTATTATCTTTCCGAATGGGGGAATTGGTTGTCAAATTTGGTGGGGAGTATCTTGAAAAAAATGAAATAAACAAAGCGGCAGCTGTAATCAAGTTTGCAGGACTTGCTGAAATAATAACATCCTTAATCGCATATTTATTATTAATCATTTTAGCCCCTTGGGCTGCAAAAGTAATTCTCAAAGATCCGCTTATCACCAGATGGATTATTATTTATGGGACCGCTTTACTTGCAAATTTTATGACGGAAACATCAACAGCCATCCTTCAAATTGGTGATCGATTTAGGAAGTTAGCTTCTTTAAATTTCCTTCAAAGTTTATTGACAGCGATTTGGATTGTTATTTTATTTTTTACAAAAGGCGACTTAATCCAGGTACTACTCGCATATTTGGCCGGAAAATTTCTGTATGGCTCCGGAATATTTTTGCTAGGCATGATTACTTTGAGGGAATTAATTGGCAACAATTGGTGGAACGCAAGTATAAAAGAGCTTGACAACAAAAAAAGTTTGTTGAAATTTGCTTTCAGCACCAATATCAGCAGTACTCTCAATTTAGTTATTCGAGATAGTGAAGTATTATGGGTGGGTTATTTTCTAGGCCCATTATATGCCGGGTATTACAAATTCAGTGTGGCTGTTATTAACGCATTAATTTTGCCTGTTTCTCAATTTATTACCGTTACCTATCCTCAGATAAATAAAAAAATTGTTGCCAAACAATGGAAAGACCTGAAAAGATTACTTAGAGGAACCAGTACAATTGCTTTCGCATGGATCGTTATATGTATTGTTGGTTTGATTATTTTCGGAGAATGGGTATTAGCTTTTATAAAAGATGGTGCTTATATACCTTCTTTACCATATATTTATGTCTTAATGATTGGATACGGATTTGCAAGTGTCTTTTTTTGGAATAGAAACCTTTTATTATCGTTCAATTTACCTGATCTGCCAATAAAAATAATGGCAATTGTTGGGGGAATAAAGACAATATTATTGTTTATTCTTGTTCCAAAGTTTGGCTACTTAATGCAGGCCGGGTTGTTGAGCGCATATTTTCTAGTCTCAATAGGTGTAATGGTATACTTGGGTTTGAATAAAATCTCCTTTGAAGAAAAGGTGGCGTTCGTTAATGCAGATAGCTGTAATAACAACTAGCCAAGTTCCCTCCATTTCTGCAAACAGCATCCAGGTTATGAAAGTTTGTCAGTCCTATTGTCAATTAGGACACGATGTTACTTTAATTGTTCCAGGGAGAAAGACCGCCGAATGGGATGAGATTTCAAAAATTTTTGGAATTCAAACAATATTTTCAATAAAATATATTCTCACCCAAAGAGCTTTCCGTCGATATGATTTCTCATTTATTTCAGGTTTTCTCATATTTATTAAAAAATATGATTTGGTTCACACGTGGATTCCACAGATAGCCAGTATTGCTGGATTAATTGGAAAACCATATATTATTGAATTGCATGGAATGCCAACTGGGAAAGTTGGACCAAAAATTTATAAAGACATTATTTTTTCAAAACATAAAAAACGTTTTTTGTGTATTACAAATGCGTTAAAAGAAATGTACGAGACAGCTTATGAATTTAGGTTCAAGGAGTCAGAAATTCAAATTGCACCAAATGGCGTTGTTCTGGAACCATATTCAATTTTACCTGAATCGACTGAGGTAAAACAAAAATTAGGCATAAGTGATCGTTTCACTGCTATCTATACGGGGCATCTGTATCAAGGTAGGGGTATGGACCTACTGGTGGAATTAGCGATGAATCTACCTGAAATTCAATTTGTCTGGGTTGGGGGGAGAGAAGAAGATGTTAATCATTGGAGAGAGAAAATTGAAATTAATAAGATCAAGAACATAAAACTGGTTGGATTTGTTGCCAATGAATATATTCCGACCTATCAATCAGCTGGCGATGTTCTTTTGATGCCTTATGAAAACAGTATTTCAGGAAGTAGTGGGGGAAACTCTGTAGATTTTTGCAGTCCAATGAAAATGTTCGAGTACATGGCTGCAGGAAAGCCAATTATTTCCAGTGACCTCCCGATCCTTCATGAAATCTTGAATGAAAAAAATGCAATGTTTTGTCAATACAATAAAGTTAACCAATGGGTAGATGCAATAAATATGATTAAAAATAGTCCTGATTTCGGGATCAGACTCGGAAATCAGGCAAGGGTGGATGTTGAACAATATTCCTGGATCGAACGGGCAAGAAAATCATTAGACGGATTTGTAAAATGAGTAAGTTTACGAGATTTGGTTTACCTATCATTCTTGGATCAATTGTTTCGTGGATTTTTTATTACTTTTCAGAATTCAACTTGAATGAGGTTTTTTGGGGAACATGGCTATTAACATCGCTTTTCTTTTTATTATTGATTAATTTATATCAAAAACAAGGTCCTACAAAGTTTTTATCCTGGGTAATTGGAATTTCATTGCTTTTGCGATTGGGATTGGGACTGGTAACTACAGAAAACTTGCTTGATTGGGGATATGATCAAGAGCCATATCAAAGTGGATATTTATTCAAAGATGCGTATAGTCGAGATTTTCAGGCATGGGATCTGGCAAAATCAGATCAACCCATTTGGGCGGCATTTTCAAACGATTTTTTTTCTGACCAATATGGAGGATTATTAGCACTTAGTGGTTTTATTTACCGAATTTTTACGCCTGATGCTCATTTTCAAATGAATATCATCTTTTTTGTAACGATGATAAATGTGATTGGGATCTTATTTCTTGCGATTGGTTTACGGGATAAAAATAATCAAATTGTTTTTTCGACCTCTTCAAAAATTATTATTTTAATTTTTTCATTTTATCCGGATGCGATTTTATTTAGTGCTTCCCAAATGCGGGAACCAATTTTATTAGGGATATCCGCTTGTTTATTCTGGATTATTC
>JACZIY010000484.1 GCA_014860845.1 Anaerolineaceae bacterium | reverse complement strand
ATGCACGGTATTCCGCGAATCCCATTAACTGACTGACCTTGGTGATCGCTGCTGTCAGCGTGGTCTTCCCATGGTCAATATGTCCCATTGTTCCCACATTCAGGTGGGGCTTACTGCGATCAAATTTCTCCTTCGCCATTCGAGTTAATTCTCCTTAAAAATCCTGATGATTTAATTAATTATTTAAAATACGATGAGCCACAGAGTCAGATACAGGAGCATAGTGATTAAACTCCATGGAGAATACACCACGTCCCTGGGTTGCAGAGCGTAATTCTGTAGCATAACCAAACATTTCAGCCAATGGAATCAGTGCTCGAACGGCATGGGAATTTCCTGGACGGATGTCCGTTCCTTGAATTTCACCACGACGAGCGTTTACCTGTCCCAATACATCACCTAAGTAATCTTCTGGCATGACAACTTCAACCTTCATGATGGGCTCCAGTAATGTGGGTCTTCCTTTCTGGAACGCTTCTTTGAAGGCAAAAACTGCCGCCATTTTGAATGCCATTTCGCTGGAATCTACCTCGTGGTAGGATCCATCTACCAAAGTCACTTTTAAATCAGTGACTGGATAACCGGCTAAAACACCGGATTGGGCTGCTTCTTTGATACCATTTTCAATCGCTTTGAAATATTCTCGCGGAATCGTCCCACCGGAAACTTTTTCTTCAAAAACAACACCGCCACCACGATCTAACGGTTCCATGTTGATAACAACATGCCCATACTGACCATGACCACCGGTTTGTTTTACATATTTATAACTTAACTCTTTGACCGGATTCATGATCGTTTCTCGATAGGAAACGCGTGGCCGACCTACATTAGCCTTGACATTGAATTCCCGCATCATACGATCAACCAGCACATCCAGATGGAGTTCGCCCATTCCGGAGATAATTGTTTGACCGGTGGCTTCATCCGTCTGAACCCTAAAGGTGGGATCTTCTTCTGATAGGCGTCGCAATGATTCACCCATTTTTTCCTGATCTGCGGTTGTTTTTGGTTCAATCGCGATTGTAATGACAGGTTCCGGGAAGCTAATCGTTTCCAGAACAATGGGTTTGCCCGAATTACAAAGGGTGTCCCCTGTGAAGGTAAATTTAAGTCCTAAAATCGCGCCAATATCGCCTGATGGGATGAATTCCACATCTTCTCTGCGATCAGCATACATACGGATTAATCGTCCAACACGTTCTTTTTTACCTTTGGTGGGGTTGATGACCGTTTCACCAGCAACCATTCTGCCAGAATAAACGCGGAAATAAGATAATCGACCTACATATGGGTCACTGACAATCTTAAAAACCAGAGCACTCAGATATTCGGTATCAGACGTCGGTAATTGTATGATTTCTTCCCCATCCAGAGAAGTGGCTTTCACAGCCGGGATATCCAAAGGAGAAGGTAAATAATCAATAACTGCATCAAGGATCGGTTGAACACCTTTGTTTTTCAAAGAAGAACCACAAAACACGAGTGTTGCTTTATTATCCAGTACCGCCCTGCGAAGTGATGACTTTAACTCATCATTGGAAATCGTTTCTCCTTCGAGAAACTTTTCAATTAATTCATCATCTAACTCTGCTGTTTTTTCCACCATTTGCTCACGTGCAAATTCGGCGGCTTCTTTATATTCAGCAGGAATTTCACCAACGTTGAATTCACGTCCATCGGGGTTTTCCCATACGATAGACTTCATCTCCATCAAATCAATGACTCCAATGAAGTTGGCTTCTTCTCCCATCGGAATCTGCATGGGAATCGGATTAGCACCCAAACGGTCTATAATGGACTGGACTGATCGTTCAAAAGAAGCACCCATTCGATCCATCTTATTGATGAAACAAATTCTGGGCACCAGATATCGATCCGCCTGTCGCCAAACGGTTTCGCTCTGGGGTTCTACACCCTGAACAGCGTCAAAAACGACAACTCCGCCATCCAGAACGCGCAGAGAGCGCTGAACTTCAGCTGTGAAATCAATATGGCCGGGCGTATCAATTATGTTGAACTGGTAATCTTTCCACTCAGCAGTTACAGCAGCGGATACAATCGTGATTCCTCGTTCCCGTTCCTGAGCCATCCAATCGGTAACGGTAGTACCATCATCCACAGATCCAATTCTGTAGGTCTTGCCAGTGTAATACAGAATCCGTTCGGTCGTAGTGGTCTTGCCAGCATCAATGTGAGCAATGATACCGATGTTTCTGACTTTCTCAAGTGGAAAAGTACGTTGCATTATAACCTTGCTACCTATACGCGATAATGTGAGAAGGCGCGGTTCGCTTCAGCCATTTTATGGGTTTCTTCCTTCTTACGTACAGAAGCACCCTGACCTGTGGAGGCGTCCATCAACTCGGCTGCAAATTTCTCTGAGAATGAGCGGCCTGTACGTGAGCGGGATGAGTTAATAATCCAGCGGATTGCCAGGGCTACACGTCGATCTGCAGCAACTTCCATGGGTACCTGATAGGTTGCACCACCAACACGACGTGGGCGGACTTCCATCATGGGACCAACATTTTTTAAAGCAGTGTCTAATACTTCAATCGGATGTTTGCCTGTTTTTTGTTGAACAATATCCAGGGCATCGTATACGAGGGTTGTGGCGACACTTTTCTTTCCATTCTTCATAATATGATGAATGAAAACTTGAACATAAACACTATTGAATTTAATATCGGGAGGAGTAATTCTCCGTTCCGGACTAGTACGACGCATTTGTCATTCTCCGTTCTTTATCTTTACTTTGCTTTTGGTCGTTTGGTTCCGTACTTGGAACGACCCTGTCCACGATTGGAAACACCAGTACTGTCAAGTGTTCCTCGAACAATATGGTAACGCACACCTGGTAAATCTTTCACACGACCACCACGTACGAGTACAACGGAGTGCTCCTGTAATTGATGACCCTCACCAGGAATGTAAGCGGTTACTTCCAAACCGTTCGTTAAACGGACACGAGCGATTTTACGCAAAGCGGAATTTGGTTTCTTAGGGGTCATCGTTCGGACGACGGTACAAACGCCACGTTTTTGTGGTGAACCTTTATCCTGTTTGGTGCGGTTCTGCTTCATATTATTGAGTGTGTACAACAGAGCAGGAGCTTTACTCTTGCCTCTTCTGGTCTGGCGACCTTTTCGGATCAATTGGTTGATAGTTGGCACGTTCTCTTGCCTCCAAAATAAAATCTCAAAATTTTTTCAATAATTAAGGCCATCGCTCTTGATGATGGCCTCGACGATACACCGGTACATCAGACTGAGTCTGATAGGCAACGAGGGCAGATTATATCATGGGCGACATTCGCAGTCAAGGAATGCTATTTCTAACCCAGACCTCCAAAACCTCCTCCAAGGCCTAATAAACCGGTTTCCAATTTTGGTGGTTTCGCACGTTCTTCATCCTTACCGAAGCGTACATTATCACCATTATCCATCACAGCTTCTACGGAAAGACCCAGTGACTGCAACTCTTTTACCAATACACGGAATGAAGCTGGCAAACCAGGTTCTTCAATTGGGTCACCCTTGACGATGGCTTCATAGGTCGCTACTCGCCCCTGAACATCGTCCGATTTGACCGTTAACATTTCCTGTAAGGTATAAGCAGCACCGTAAGCTTCCAACGCCCACACTTCCATTTCACCGAACCGCTGGCCACCGAATTGTGCCTTACCACCCAGGGGTTGTTGGGTTACAAGACTGTATGGGCCTGTAGAACGGGCATGGACTTTGTCTTCAACCAGGTGGTGTAGTTTAAGCATTGTCATAACGCCAACTGTAACTGGTTGATCGAATAGTCTGCCTGTTTTTCCATCTCTGAGAATCATTTTCCCAAAGATCGGAATAGGATTACCACTCGCGGTCATGTGAGCAACTGCTCTTTCACGTACATTTTCATCGGTTAAATCAGTAACATCCTGGTCTTCTACTGCCAGCCATAGTTTCAAACACGCATTGATCGCATTCGTATCGCGTATTTGTGCAGCTTTCTGTCCGGTTGTTTCTACTGATTCAAACGCAATGATTCTTTCAGGGTCATAACCTTTATCGCGCAGCCAACCTTCCAATACCGATTGTCGTGCGTATTGAAGATCAGAAGATAAGCGATAAATATCATAACCCATATCACCTAACCATTGTTCGAAGTAAAGCAATCTTACTTCATCATCATCACGGATCATTTCTTTAGAATAACCCTGGTCTTTGATCCATTCCCAGGCTTTGATACCAGTCTCTTTCCAGGACTGATCAATCATCCAGGCGCGACCTAATTCAGCTTCGATTTCTCTCTCTGTCGTACCATCAAACACAGGTGTGATCGCACGGAAACCCAACCGTAAAGCCGCCCAACCTAAATGAACTTCTAATAACTGGCCAATATTCATACGGCCAGGAACACCCAGAGGATTAAGAATAATATCAACCGGGGTACCATCTTCGAGGAAAGGCATATCTTCAACGGGGATCAGGCGAGAAACGACACCTTTGTTCCCATGTCGTCCTGCCATTTTGTCGCCTGCCATAATCTTACGGCGCTGGGCGACTGAAACACGTACCATCATATCCACACCAGCGGATAGGTCATTATTTTCTTCGCGTGTAAATACCTTTACATCCACAACCTTACCACGTTCACCGTGCGGCATTCTTAAAGAAGTATCTTTTACATCGCGGGATTTTTCACCGAAAATAGCGCGCAATAAACGTTCTTCCGGGGTTAATTCTTTTTCACCTTTGGGGGTGATTTTTCCCACCAGAATGTCATTGGGACCCACTTCAGCGCCGATGCGGATAATACCGGATTCATCCAGGTCTTTAATGGCATCTTCACCCACATTGGGGATATCGCGGGTGATTTCTTCCGGACCTAGCTTGGTATCTCGGGCTTCGACTTCATATTTCTCAATATGCACAGAGGTAAAGCGGTCATCCTGCACCAAACGATCAGAAATGAGGATCGCATCCTCAAAGTTGCCACCTTCCCATGAAAGGAAAGCCACAACCGCATTCTGACCTAATGCCAGGTGCCCGTTGACAGTGGATGAGGAATCTGCCAATACATCACCTTTTTTCAACTGCTGGCCTTTGACAACAGCTGGCCGTTGATCGATGCAGGTACTCTGGTTGGAGCGTTGGTATTTTCGTAATTGATAGCGGCGTAACCCACTATCTCCCCGCACCACAACTTCTTTCCCGGTGACGGAGATCACATCGCCGTCTTCTTCAGCCACCAACACCTGCCCGGAGTCTTTGGCTGCATATCGTTCCATACCGGTCGAAACGGTTGGAATGTCAGGGCGCAGCAGGGGGACTGCCTGAGCCTGCATGTTCGAGCCCATCAAAGCCCGGTTGGCGTCGTCATGCTCGAGGAATGGGATGAGCGATGCGCTGATACCCACAACCTGATTGGGGGCAACATCCATATAATTGATATTGTCAGGGGTGGAAATAATGAAATCTGAGTAATGACGACTGGATATTCTGTCACTATCAAACTCAAAATTCTCGGTAAGGGGGGTGTTTGCCTGCGCTATGATGAACTTATCTTCGGCATCCGCAGAGAGATAATCCACATTTTTAGAAACAAATGGAACCACCGGAATGCTCTTGCGCTTTAATTTCTTAATTTTCGGCAACATTTCTTTGGTAATTCGATCGCCTTCGCTGACAATCACTTCACCGGTTTCTGCATCAGCCAATGTCTCTTTAACCACACGATTCAACAACGTAGCATCATCGCTGGCAAGGTATTTGATCACGCGGCGATAGGGAGTTTCAATGAAACCGTATTCATTCACCAGCGCAAAGGTGGCCATACGACCGATTAAACCAATGTTTGGGCCTTCTGGTGTTTCGATAGGGCAAATACGACCATAATGCGAGTGATGCACGTCACGGACGTCGAAACCGGCACGCTCACGTCGCAAACCACCGGGTCCTAAGGCCGAGAGGGTACGTTTGTGGCGTAATTCAGCCAGCGGATTGGTTTGATCCATGAATTGGGATAACTGACTTGAGCCAAAAAATTCACGTAAGGCAGCCACCACCGGGCGAATATTCACCAGACTGGTGGGGGTAACGTGTTCCTGGTCACGGATGGACATTCTTTCCTTAATAACACGTTCCATGCGGCGCAGACCCACACGCAATTTATTTTGGATCAACTCACCTACTGTTTTTACGCGACGATTGCCCAGATGGTCGATATCATCTTTGTCAGCCTGATTGTTGTTGATCATGATCAGGCGGCGCACCAGGGCGACTACGTCCCAGGCAGTGACCGTACGATGGGTCACCGGGATGTGGTCAGTCAGGTCAAGTTTTTGATTGAGCTTGTAACGACCCACGCGCTCCAGATCATAATGGCGCTGATCGACGATTTGTTCTTCTAAAAATTGACGGGCATTCTCCACGGTGGCAGGGTCACCAGGGCGCATCCGTTTGAAGAATTCAATCAAAGCCGCCTGTGCGATGGTAATACCAGAGCTTAAGTCCCAATCGGGTTCCTGGCGAATGGTATTGGCAATAAACATGCGATCCGGGTCATTATCCACATCGCGGAAAAGCGCAATCAGTTCTTCATCGGATCCCGTTTTTAATGGACGATCTACCAGACCATCATCAATGGCGGCAAGAGCGCGCAGGAAAATGGTGATCGGAACCGTGCGTTTACGGTTGAACTTCAAAATCAAGTAATCATTCTTGCGGGTCTCATATTCCATCCAGGCGCCACGATCGGGAATCAGTTTGGCCATGGCCAGACGATGACCGGTGGAACGATCTACAGGCGCTTCAAAATACACACCAGGAGAGCGGATAAGCTGAGAAACTACCACACGCTCGGTACCATTAATAATGAAGG
>JACZIY010000483.1 GCA_014860845.1 Anaerolineaceae bacterium | reverse complement strand
GATATTAACTTCTCTCAAAAATACTTTTGGATGTACAAGTCTTTTAGAATTTTTCTGGAAAGTAAATTCTACAACCTGTACTTGTAACTCTCATAAATTTCAACAGGAAGGGAATCACATGAGCCATATCCTAAAATGCCACGATATTGCCAAAACCGATTTTATCCGTGCAGAAAACTGTTTTCTGTATGATCAACACGGCCGGCGTTACATTGACCTGGAATCAGGCATCTGGTGCACGGCCATTGGGCACAGTCACCCACGCATCAGCCAGGTGATTGCTGAGCAAGCTCCCCGATTAATGCACCTGGGCACTCGCTATCCCAATGCCATTGTAGAAGAAACTGCCCTGGCTGTCCTGGAGATTTCTCAGATCGAGGAAGGTAAGTGTATTTTTCTCAGTTCTGGAAGTGAAGCTGTTGAGTTTGGTACACAGGCTATCCGCAAAGTTACCGGAAGAGACTTGCTTTTAACTTTTTCCAACTCCTATCTGGCAGCCTATGGCTCAGCTGGAAAAAAACAAGAAGAAGAGTGGTTCCTGTTTGATTGGACTACCCTTTCAACGAAGAAAGACCCTCTGGCGAAAATTCCTTTTAAGGAAATTGGTGGATTTGTTTTCGAGCCGGGAGGTAGTGGTTCTGGATTTATTCAATTTCCACCACAACAAATTGTTTACGAGATAGCGAATGCAGTCAAACAAGCAGGTGGATTGGTGATGGTCAACGAGATAACCACCGGCATGGGGCGAACGGGCAAGTGGTTCGGATTCCAGCATTATGATATACAACCGGATATCGTTGCACTGGGAAAAGGGCTGGGAAATGGTTATCCTGTCAGCGCTGTTGCTTTGCACAGGGAAGTAGCGAAAAAATTAGAAGAGAGTGGCTTGCGTTATGCCCAATCCCATCAGAATGATCCGCTGGGGTGTTCAGTGGCAAAGGTAGTGATTGCTATCCTCCAAGAGGAAAAACTGGTAGAAAGGGGCGAAGAGTTGGGGCGTTATTTTCTGTCAGGCTTACAATGTTTGGCAGAAAAATTCCCAATTGTGAAGGATGCTCGTGGCCGCGGTATGCTGCTTGGCCTGGAGTTTCAACCCCATGAAAGCTTTTCTGTAGAGGATCTCTACCGTGCATTACTGGAGCAGGGTTTTTTAGTAGGGTACTATCCGGCAGGGAAGGTCTTACGAATGGATCCCGCATTAACCATTGAACGAGAATCAATCGATCAATTCCTTAATTGTCTTGATTCGATTTTGAATAGACCCAGGTAAGGACTGGAAAGTTTTTCTATTTCTTTTTTGGAAACCAGAAGCCTGTGTTCCTGCGATATTCCTCATATGCCTGTCCATAGCGTATCAACAGGTCTTTTTCTTCCATCCAGCACATTGAATACCAGACTGGAATATACAGAAACGTGAACAAAACCAGAAAGGGTGAATGCGCCAGAAATGCCAGCACCCACCAGAACGGGAATTCTCCCACCGCTTGTGGGTGACGTAGGTGTTGATAGATGCCTGTATAGAGCGTGTGCTCGGGTTTGGGACGGATGGTCTCCTCCCCAGCATCTTTAACTCCACGCAGCATTAACCAGCCGGATGGTAAAGCGATTAGAACAGCGATGACTGCAGAAACCCACCATGGCCATGGAAAAGTTCGTGGTAAGGGTAGCGCTAGAGGAAACCAGTAATAAAGAATGTAATTCACACCGGCGATGGTCATAAAGATGGATGAAATTACCCGGTATCTCGCACAGCGTTGGTAAGCGGATGGACCAATTTTCTTTTCTAATGCAGCAGGGCTGACACTGAGGAAATAGAAGTAAGTGAAAAGAACCGAAGAAACAATCAAAACAC
>JACZIY010000482.1 GCA_014860845.1 Anaerolineaceae bacterium | reverse complement strand
ATGCACGGTATTCCGCGAATCCCATTAACTGACTGACCTTGGTGATCGCTGCTGTCAGCGTGGTCTTCCCATGGTCAATATGTCCCATTGTTCCCACATTCAGGTGGGGCTTACTGCGATCAAATTTCTCCTTCGCCATTCTATCACTCCTCGAATTTAATAATTCTAATTGTCGATGTGTTTTTCCGGCAAAAAGAGCCCTCAATGGGACTTGAACCCATGACCTCGCCCTTACCAAGGGCGTGCTCTACCAACTGAGCTATGAGGGCTTGCCGTTCCTTTCGTACTCCCTTTTTTGAGAGATCTTCGGCCAGAAAAAGACTAGTGGGCAGTGAAGGATTCGAACCTACGAAGTCGTTGACAGCTGATTTACAGTCAGCCCCCTTTGGCCACTTGGGTAACTGCCCATTCTTTTTCCCGAACCGTTGCCGGTTCGTAAGCAGGATTGTTCGAATCAATCCCACTCACCAACCTGCAACTTGAGCCGACGATGGGACTTGAACCCATAACCTACTCATTACAAGTGAGTTGCTCTGCCGTATTGAGCTACGTCGGCAAGTAAATTGTTAAGTTTCAAGCCTTAAGGCGCGTAAGATTATACCAGTACAACGCCAGCAAGGCAAGGATTTTATGCCGGTCGCAGAGTCTATCAGAAACCATTATCAGAGTCAAGGATTCATGATAACAAATAAAACTTTAACTCTCTCTTTCCGCAATTCACCTTCCTCAAGTATAATCATAGCGAAAGGGATCGTTAATGATGGAAATTTTCTGGTATGGACATTCGTGTTTTAAATTGAACGAACGTAGTTTGGCTACCGTTATCACAGACCCATATGATGCACAGGCTACCGGACATGCGCCTTTGAGCATTCCAGGAGAGATTGTAACAATCAGCCATAATAAACCTGGCCACAATCATGTCGCTGCGGTCAAAGGTGATCCTTTTGTTATATCCGGTCCTGGCGAGTATGAAATTGGTGGTGTTTTTATCACCGGTCTACAAACCAATGGTCACACGACCCCGATTGAAATAGATGAGCGCAATATTATGTATGTTTATGATTTTGATGGCGTTAAAGTTGCCCACCTGGGTGGGATCAATCGCCTTCCCAATCAAAGTGAAGTGGAAGAACTGGGAAACGTTCATGTCATGCTGGTTCCCATTGGCGGCGATAGTACGCTGAGTGCTGTTCAGGCTGCTGAGATTGTTAATTTAATCGAACCCAACATAGTTATTCCCATGCATTATATGACCGAATCATCGATCATTAAACTTGAACCGCTCAATAAATTTATGAAAGAAATGGGCTTATCCAATATCGAGCCCCAGAATTCATTCAAAGTCACCAGCTCACGCAATTTACCTGAGGAAACCCAGGTGGTGGTCCTGGAAGCCCTGAATAATTAAGAGGTGATTAACATGTCGGTAAAACTGATTATGACATGGGATATTTTGCCTGAACACGAACAGGAATATTTTGAATTTGTCGTGCGCGAATTCATTCCTGGTGTGCAGCGTCTGGGATTGGACTTGCAGGACGCCTGGGCAACCGTCTACGGTGAACACCCCCAGATTCTGGTAGGTGCTACCTTTCCGCCCACAGTTCATCCCAATACAATAATGAATTCACCTGAATGGATCAGTTTACATAATCAACTCATGGACTACATTGAAAATTACACACAGAAGCTTGTCAATCCACAGGGTGGATTTCAGTTCTAACCATTCAATTCATTCATGATCAGTAAACCACTCCTGGAATGGTATGCCATTCATGCTCGCCAATTACCCTGGCGTGATCATCCCGATCCGTATGCTATCTGGATTTCTGAAATTATGTTGCAACAAACACGGGTGGAAACAGTCATCGATTATTTCACAAACTGGATGAGGACATTTCCGGATATTGGAACGTTAGCCAATTCATCCGAACAGGATGTTCTCAGACAATGGGAAGGGTTGGGATATTATTCCCGTGCCCGAAATATTCATAAAGCTGCCAGAATTTTAGAAAGTGAATATGACAGTCATTTACCAGCCAACCCACAGACACTGCAAAAACTTCCTGGAATTGGGCGATATACAGCAGCAGCCATCACCTCCATCGCTTTTGGGATGGATCAGGCAGCCCTGGATGGCAATATTCGCCGTATCCTTTCCCGCATTTTTGATATTTCATTACCCATCCGCACACCAGCGGCTGAAAAGGTATTCTGGCAGCTGGCACAAGAGAATCTACCTGCCGGACAGGCAGGCAACTACAATCAAGCATTGATGGATCTGGGCGCAACCATCTGCCTGCCTGGAAAGCCGAAATGCCCAATCTGCCCACTGCAGCAGCATTGCCTGGCTTATGAACGTGGTGTGCAGGAACAGCGCCCTGTGATCCCGGAAAAGAAACCAATTCCTCATTATATTGTTACTGCAGCTATCCTTCAGCGTGATCAGCGTTTCCTGTTAGCGCAACGCTCGGCCAATGGTCTCCTGGGTGGGTTATGGGAATTTCCCGGTGGCAAACAGGAAGAAAATGAGACATTACCGGCTGCTCTGCAACGTGAGATTATGGAAGAATTGGGGTGTGAAATCTCAGTGGAGACAGAATTTGGCGAGTATCAGCATGCTTACACC
>JACZIY010000481.1 GCA_014860845.1 Anaerolineaceae bacterium | reverse complement strand
GGTATCAACCACGACAGCGAAGATATGATACATTGGAAGAATGTTTGGCTGCCCTGGATAGTGGTGAGATTGATGGTTTTGTTGTTACCCCGGATGTACTTGAAGATTCCCTGGATCCGTACCCAAATTTGCAGGTGGCAGGAACGCTGCGTGAAGAAGGGAACAAGGGATTTGTCATGGGAACGAACCAGATTGGACAGGATGTATTCAGTCGCATTATTTGGGGAACGCGCATTGCCCTCATTGTGGGTATCAGTTCAGCGCTGGTTTCGTTTGTGATTGGCGTTCCATTGGGCTTGTTCAGTGGATTTATTGGTGGGTTTTTAGATCGAATGCTGACACTTTTAATGGATAGTTTGTATTCATTCCCTGGTTTAATTCTGGCAATCTCAATCGCTGCGGTTCTGGGTCCGGGTATAGGGAATATTATCGTGTCGATCGCTGTATTGTACGTCCCAACCTATTTCAGGATTGTTCGTGGTCAGACATTACAGGTGAAAGAAGAATTATATGTGGAGGCAGCTCGCAGTCTAGGAACCAGCTGGTTTACGATTCTGAGAAAATACGTTTTCCCGAATGTAATACCATCGGTGGTGATCATTTTCTCGGTCAATGTGGGAGATGCCATCCTCACGGAAGCTGGGTTGAGCTTTTTAGGCTTCGGATTGCCCCCAGACACACCCGACTGGGGTATCGACCTGGCTCGTGGGCAGGATTATCTGCGGCGCGCCTGGTGGTTGATTACTTATCCTGGTTTGATGGTCTCGATGGTCACACTTTCTTTCAGCATGCTGGGAGAGAGCCTCTCTGAAATCCTTAATCCTCGATTAGCAGATCGGTAATCTTATGAATCAAAAAGAAGTATTAATGCAGATAAAAGATCTGACGGTTACATACGAAACCAGGCTTGGTCCGGTGAGCGCTGTGGATAGAGTTTCCTTTGATATCTTCAAAGGCGAGATATTGGGTCTGGTGGGTGAAAGTGGTTGTGGAAAAAGCACCATGGGAAAAGCCCTGATGCGAATGATTCAACCACCTGGATATATCAGCAGTGGTCAGTTAATCTTCGAAGGTGAAGATATTATGACCTACGACGAAAAACAAATGGTTGATTTTCGTGGCCGTAAGATTTCCATGATCTTTCAGGATCCGATGACTTCATTGAATCCAGTTCAACGTGTCGATCAGCATATTGTCGAAGCCATCCAGATGCATGAACCCAAGACAAAGGTGGAGCAGGCTTTGGAGCGAGCGACAACCTTGCTGCAAAAACTGGGAATTCAAAAAGATCGCATGCTCAGTTATCCACACCAGCTTTCCGGAGGTATGCGCCAGCGCGTAATGGTTGGTCTTGGATTGGTTTTAAACGCCAATCTCATTGTGGCCGATGAGGCGACTACCTCATTGGATGTGATTGTAGAAGCCAAATTAGCTGATCAGTTGAAGGAGATCAGAGATGAATTAGGTGTCACTTTATTGGTGATTACTCATAATATCGCTCTGGTCGCAGAGTTATCCGATCGGGTGGCGGTAATGTATGCAGGTCATATTGTTGAATTAGGTTCCGTTGAAGGCATATTTGATACTCCCCTTCATCCATACACACAGGGTTTATTATTATCTGTTCCAACGATTAAACTTAATGAAAAAGAAGAGCTTTATAAAATGGGCGGAGAACCACCCAACCTGACTCATCCCCCATCAGGCTGCCGGTTTCATCCCCGTTGTCCCAGGGCGATGGCGATTTGTGAAAAATATGAACCGGATTTTCAGATGACTGAACCCGGGCGATATGTGAAGTGCTGGTTGTATCAGGATCACCCCGAAAAAGTATTAGAAACCGCTGAGGTGTCCAAATGAGCGAAACAAAATTGAAACATGAAAAAGATTATCTGGTTGAAGTGAAGGACATGAAAAAGTGGTTTCCAGTCCAGACCAATTTTATCGATCAGATATTTGCCAAAGAACTGGAATATGTACATGCCGTGGATGGTGTCAGTTTTAAGATTCGTAAAGGGGAGGTGTTAGGTCTGGCTGGAGAAAGTGGCAGCGGTAAAACAACGATCGGAAGAGTCACGATTGGCCTCGAACCCAAAACAGCTGGAGAAGTTTATTTTGATGGCATTGACTTATCAAAATTAGGCAGAGAAGATCTTCGCAAATTACGCCGTCGCATGCAGGTAATTTTCCAGGACCCCATGGCATCACTGAATCCGCGCATGTCATTCGGAGAAGCCGTCATGCAGGGTCTGAAAATTCATTATCCTGAAACCGCCAGTCAACATCGCGATATTGCCCTGGAAATGATGGAGAAAGTCGGATTATCCCCAGCAAGATTCTATTTCAATAAGTATCCCCATCAAATTTCTGGCGGGCAACGTCAACGTGTGGTAATTGCACGTGCATTGATCACCAAACCTGATCTGATCCTGGCTGATGAACCGATTGCCATGGCGGATGTGAGTGTGCGTTCATTGTTGTTGGATTTGATGGTTCAATTAAAAGAAGAATTTAATCTGACATACATGTTTATCACCCATGACCTGGCAACCGCCAAATATATCTGTGATAAGATCGCAATCCTTTATTTGGGAAAGATAGCAGAAATAGGTGATTTACGAGACGTTTATTCAGCTCCGCTGCATCCATATACGCAGGCACTGATGGCAGCCGTTCCGGTTCCGAACCCACACGACCGAAGAACGACACCGATGCCAGAAGGCGAGATACCCAATCCCATACATCCTCCTAAAGGTTGCCGCTTCCACCCTCGTTGTCCGTTTGCCAAACCGGATTGTTCCCAGGTGGAACCCGAATTAAGGGAGATTATGCCCAAACATTTTGTGGCCTGTCACTACGCTGAGGATTTTAAGTAGAAAGCAGAATAAATTTTATAATGAACCTGAGCGATCACTGTTCAGGTTTTTGTATTGTAGAACCTCGAAAGTTTTTTGATGAAATGATTTGCTTATAATGCTATGTAGAAGAACATGAGCAAGGCAAGTTATTTCATTCGAAAAGCAACCAAAGAGGATGCTGTTTTCATCCGGCGATTGATCTGGCGAGTGAGGATCAATCCGCTTGGGTTGAATTGGCGGCGGTTTGTGGTGGCTGTGCACGAACACGGGGTCAGGGTTGGTTGTGCACAGGTAAAGAGCCATAAGGGTGGTTCGTTGGAATTGGCATCGGTTGCGGTGGTACCTCTGTACCGACATCAGGGGGTTGCAGAAACGATGATCTACGAGATCCTTGAAGATCAGAATCCACCCATTTATCTCACCTGCCGCAGCTCACTGGTGTCTTTCTACGAGCGCTTTGGGTTTTCTGAATTGTTGGAATTAGATACAATGCCAGCCTATTTTCGCAAGGTAAAAAGAGTCTTTACCTGGCTGGAAAAGCGAAATTGGGTGGACCCTCTGGCTGTGATGGTGTGGAAAGGTGAGAATTATCGATCCACTGCTCCTTCAGAATAAGGCGGATTGGGGCTTTCGCAGAGGAGACCATAGCCTCTTTGATTGGCATGATAATAATAGGGTTGATCCTCGACTGCCAGAACCACACGATAGCCATCTGTAAGCACCATCAGGTAATTCATATCCGGCTGTGGGCATCCCAGACTGGAATCGGACCACACGACCGACTGCACACTGATCAATGCAATTTGATCTTTCTGGATGGATAAATTTTCTGCCAGTGCAGTTATGGCTTGTTCGGCTACATCCTGGAAATTGACAGGTAGATCGGCGGGAGAAATTGGGGTCATATCAATTGGCTCTTTATCTATTGGAACGACGGGTGTGAGTTGATCAAATTTATCCGGTACTTCTCTAGTAGCGACCTCGCGGGTGGGGTTTGCTGGAATTTCGGTGCCCTTTGGGGGAATTGTGGCTGCAGGATCAGGTTCCTGGTAGGGGGTGCAGGCTGCAAAAACAATGGATACCAGTGAGAACATCAGTACAATTTTAGATAAAATTTTCGTTTTCATACTATTAAGACGTCCATACCCCTCTATTTTGTTCCCATCAAAGGCAAATTGATCAATTTCAATCCTAATATTCTATTAAAAACTGTAAACC
>JACZIY010000480.1 GCA_014860845.1 Anaerolineaceae bacterium | reverse complement strand
TTAGAGGGAGATTATGAGTTCAAAATATAACTATCAGGGTAAATTAATTTCATTATCGGACGCGGTTTCGAAAATTCAATCAGGAGATAGAATTGGCCTTGCCATCGCAGCCAGCGAACCCTGTGGATTATTAACAGAACTCGCCAAACAAAAAGATCGCCTGGAGGATGTGCATACCTGGGTTTGCTTACCGATGCGTGCGTATGATTACGCAATAAATCCAGAAATGGAAAAACATTTTTTCGTTGAGAATTGGTTCTATGGCGCAAGTGACCGCAAAGTTCACTCACAAGGTCGCATGAGTTACATTCCCAACAACTTGCATCGCGCTGCATCTGATAAATTACACGCTACAGGTGGAAAATTAAATGTTTTTTGGGGAACAGCAACACCTCCAGATGACCGTGGTTATATGTCTCTTTCATTAAGCCTGGTGGTGGAGAAAGAATTAATTCAAGCTGCGGATTTGGTTGTATTGGAAATCAATGAAAATTTACCCTGGACACTCGGTGATACACAAATACATCTCTCAGAAGTTGATTTTGTTGTTGAAAACCATGTTCCCCTCTTTGAATTACCGGCTACTTTACCCAGCGAAACGGAACAAAAAATTGGTGAGTATATAGCAGAGTTGATTGAGAATGGGGCAACCCTTCAATTAGGCATCGGTGGAATTCCTAATGCAATCACTCACTTCCTGAAAAATCATAAGGATCTTGGCATTCACACCGAGATGTTCAATGATGGTATGGTAGATCTATATGAAGCTGGTGCTGTGACCAATCGAAAAAAATCTATTTATAAAGGAAAAATGATTGGAGCCTTTGCGTTAGGCACTCGAAAACTTTATGATTTTATTAATAACAATATTGGCGTGGAATTCCTGCAAGGAAAAATCACCAACAATCCTTATGTGATTGGCCAAAATTATAAAATGATCAGTGTGAACACTGCTTTGCAGGTAGATGTTCTTGGACAAGTTTGCTCACAATCTATCGGATATAAGCATTTTAGCGGTACAGGTGGTCAGTTAGATACACATCGTGGTGCACAATTATCACCTGGGGGACGGGGAATTATTGCGCTAAGGTCCACTGCGAAAGATGGTGAAATTTCCACCATTGTCCCTACGCTCAGTCCAGGGGCTGAAGTGACAGTACCCAGTCAATGTGTCGATACAATCGTAACCGAATACGGTATTGCAGAACTTCGGGGACGAAATCTCTTTGAACGCGCAACAGCTTTGATTAATATTGCTCATCCGGATATGCGTGAATCAATAGCTGCTGAAGTAAAAAAATTAGGTATTGTTCCAAGTTTATAACCAGAACGAAAGGAGAAATGATGATGGATATGCCCAAGACAAAAGAAGGTATTCAATCGGAAATGGTTAATACAGGCCGATTGAAAATGCATGTTTTGTTTTCTGGAAAACAGGGAAATGAAGCTGTTATTTTTCTCCATGGAAATTTCGCTGCTGCTTTATATTGGCAAGATCTCATGCTCGCCTTACCGAATGGCTTCAGAGGAATTGCTCCTGATCTGAGAGGTTATGGATGGACAGGGGATAAACTTACGGATGCAACCCGGGGGCTCAAGGATTGGAGTGAAGATATCCTGGCATTAATGGATGTGTTAAAAATTGAACAAGCACATTTTGTAGGATGGTCTTTAGGTGCTGCCCCGATCTACAGAATATTAATCGATCAACCACAAAAGGTGAAATCCATGACTTTTATTGCTCCAGTGTCTCCTTTTGGTTTTGGTGGCACAAAAGATGATGATGGTATTCCAGTATATGAAGATTTTGCTGGTTGTGGTGGTGGATTGGTAAATCCTGAGTTTATTCGACGCATCCAAGACGGTGATCGCAGTACGGATGACCCCAATTCACCAAGAAATATTATCAACACATTTTATTATGTTCCACCTTTCAGATCAGATGATGAAGAAGATCTCTTAACCGCTAGCATGCAGGAAAAAATTGGCAACGATAAATATCCCGGAGATTCTGTGCCATCAACAAATTGGCCATTTGTTGGACCAGGAATGTGGGGACCATTAAATGGGGGATCTGGAAAATATATGATCCAGGATGTTCCAGGTTTGATTGCTGTACAACCAAAAGCCCCTATTTTATGGATTCGCGGGGATAAAGATCAGATTGTCAGTGACTTTTCAATATTTGATATTCCCACTTTGGGGAAATTAGGGTTTGTGCCCGGTTACCCAGGGGAAGAGGTTTTTCCACCACAACCAATGGTTTCACAAACGAGAGCAGTTTTTGAAAAATATCAACAAAGTGGTGGTAGTTACAAAGAAGTAGTAATTGAGAACACTGCTCATAGTCCTCATATTGAAAAAGTTGACGAATTTAATCAAAGTTTTCATAAGTTCTTACTTGAATTTAATTAATGTATAGAG
>JACZIY010000479.1 GCA_014860845.1 Anaerolineaceae bacterium | reverse complement strand
TTATTAGGACAGTTATCATTAATTTTTGTACTTATGGCGTTACCTGCTGGTTTCATTGGCGCAAAATATGGAAGGAAACGAACCATCATGACAGGTGTCTTTGTAATGGGGTGTGCAATATTCTCAATGTATATCCTGCCGGTCGATACTTTGACTATTTTATTCACCAAACTTCCCGTAGTTGGTAATTTTTACTCTGTGAGTATCGTTCTGATGGTAGCTGGTTTTTCCTGGGCATTGATTAACATCAATTCCTTACCAATGGTTGTGGATATGACCACTGATAGCCATATTGGCACCTACACGGGACTTTACTATCTGGCATCAACCATGGCTGCAATCCTTGGCCCTAATTTAAATGGTTGGATTATACAGTTGAGTGGTAATAATTACAGCCTGATGATGCTATTTTCCCCGCTCTTTATGCTGGCTGCTTTTATTATGATGTTAGGCGTAAAACGTGGTGAAGCAAAAAAGGAATAAAATTTTTCGAATCAAAATTATTGACATTAATCACTTTCAATACATTTAAATTATCGCTTGTATTTGGTTTTCGGTTAGTGATATACTAAAGGCGATGCGTCGGACGCGTATCAAGCACTATAATTATCTACATTATTCGGAGGAGAATAAAAATATGTCTAAAAAAGTTTCTGTTTTAGTAGCAATTCTTGTTTTGGCATCGATGGTTTTAGCAGCCTGCCAATCCGCAGCACCCGCTGAAGAACCTGCCGCACCCAAAATCAAGGCCTGTCAGGTAACCGATACCGGTGGTATTGATGATAAATCCTTCAATGCTACAGCATGGTTAGGTATGCAAAATGCTGAGAAAGATTTAGGCGTTGAAGTCCAATATCTGGAATCACAACAACAATCAGACTACGAAGTCAACTTAAACACATTCGTCGAAGCTGGTTGTGATTTGATCGTGCCCGTTGGTTTCCTTTTAGCAGACGCAACCAGTGCCGCTGCTGATACAAATCCCGATCAAAAATTCGCAATCGTGGATGTTGATTATTTAGGACAACCAAATGTTCTTGGGAATGCAACAAAAATCGATCAGGCAACATTCTTAACTGGTTATTTGGCTGCCGGTATGACCAAAACCGGTAAAGTTGGTACCTATGTAGGTATCCTCTTCCCAGCCACCCAGGCATTTATGGATGGTTACGCCATGGGCGTGGCGAAATACAATGAAGTACATGGTACAGCCGTGGAAGTTCTTGGCTGGAACATGGAAACACAGCAAGGTCTCGAAGTTGGTAACTTTGAAAGTCTGGATGATGGTCGCGCATTAGGCGAGCAATTACTGGATGAAGGCGCTGACATCATTATGCCAGTAGCTGGTCCTGTTGGTCTTGGTACATTAGCTGTTCTACAGGAACGTGGAACAGGCCTTTTGATCGGCGTCGACAATGACTGGTCAGTAGCCAATCCTGATAAAGCTGATTTCATTTTAGCCAGTGCTCTCAAGAAAATTGATGTATTCGTTTACGAAGCTGTCAAACAGGTTGTAGATGGAACCTTCAAAGGTGGCGCTCCTTACCTCCTGACACTTGAAAATGGTGGAACTGGACTTAGTTATGGTTCAAAATGGGCCGATCAGGTTCCTGCTGATTTAAAGGCTGAGATTGAAGGTTTGATTCCAGGAATTATTTCTGGTGAAATCGCAACCATGCCAACTCGCTAAAAAAAAATGATCTAAAAAAAAAGGAGCCAGGATAAAACCTGACTCCTTTTCTATTATTAAAAATTTTTCCTTGTGATACAATAATTTAAATTTTCCATTAACCTAAATAATAAAAGAGGTATAAATGGCTCCAGTTCTTGAACTTCGTGGCATTACTAAAAGGTTTCCAGGGGTATTAGCCAACGACCATATTGATCTGACCGTTGAAAAAGGGGAAATACATGCCTTGCTGGGGGAAAACGGAGCAGGCAAAACTACCCTGATGAATATTTTATATGGGTTATATCACCCGGATGAGGGTGATATCTTTGTAAACGGTCAAAAACTTGACGTTCGTTCTCCCATTGATGCAATCAAATCCGGAGTGGGCATGGTGCATCAACATTTTATGTTAGTGCCTGTATTTACGGTCACTGAGAATGTTATGCTCGGTGAAGAGTATGTTAAAGCTGGTGGTATTCTTGATCGAACCAAAGCTGCCAATAAAATTCGGGAAATATCGAATACTTATAAATTGGATATAAATCCGGATGCCTATGTAAGGGATATCCCTGTAGGTATGCAGCAAAGGGTCGAAATCATCAAACTTCTCTTCCGTGAAGCGAATATCTTGATTATGGATGAACCCACAGCAGTATTGACTCCCCAGGAAGTTGAAGAATTATTTAAAATCATGCACACCATGATTGAGCAAGGGAAATCCATCATTTTCATCACCCATAAATTAGGCGAAGTGATGGAAATTGCTGATCGCATCACAGTCATCCGTGGTGGCAAAGTTGTGGGAAGCACCACGCCTGCAGAGTCGGATTTGAACGACCTGGCAAGCATGATGGTTGGCCGTGAAGTCAATCTTGAAGTTGAAAAATCGGAAAGCGTTCCTGGTGAAGTTGTTTTTGAAGTTGAAAATCTTAAAGTTTTGGATCCGCTGGGAGCCTTAGCCGTCAACGACATGTCTTTTAAAGTACATGCAGGCGAAGTTCTGGGGATTGCAGGCGTACAGGGTAATGGTCAAACCGAATTGGTTCGGGCAATTACCGGTTTATTGCCAGCCGTTGATGGTGATGTAAGACTTTGTGGACAAAATATCACCCGACTCTCCCCCAGAAAAATTACGGAAATAGGTTCTGCTCACATTCCTGAAGATCGTCAGAAAGATGGTCTTGTTCTTGGATTTCCCATAACAGATAATCTTGTTCTTAACACGTATTATCTGGAACCTAATTCAAAATCAATCTGGATGGATCAAAAAATAATAAATGAAAATGGCAATAAACTGGTAGAAAGTTTTGATATCCGAACACCCAGTCCTTTTGTTCCAGCCAGTAATCTTTCAGGTGGAAACCAACAAAAAGTTATTGTCGCCAGAGAATTTTCCCGATCCATAAAATTTTTGGTTGCATCCCAGCCCACTCGTGGACTGGACGTCGGGTCCATTGAATATATTCATAAACGATTGATTGAAAAAAGAGATGAAGGTTGTGCAATCCTTCTTGTTTCGACCGAATTAGACGAAGTAATGCAATTATCTGATCGTATCGCGGTGGTTTATCGTGGAAAAGTATTGGACATCCTGGATGCAAAGAAGGCATCAAAAGAGATGGTTGGTTTATTGATGGCAGGGATCATCCCAAGCGAAGAAGAAAAACAAAAGCTTCTAACCAAGAAGAAACAGATTCTGATGACATAAAGGAATCGAAATATGGAAAAAACAACAGAAAACAAAAAGAAATCTCTTTCAGTATTTTGGGATGAGTTTTCGAGCAGTAGTTTCCTGGTTATTTTATTGGCAATTTTCACAGGAATTCTACTCGGAGGGGTACTGGTTGCCATCACTACCAATGAAGTTTATGCTGCATTCCGAGTATCAATATGGTCCGGGTTAGGTGCTGCCCTCAGAACCGCATGGAATACCTATGTAGCTTTGTTTACAGGTTCTGTAGGAAACCCAGAAAAAATAAGCTTGGCATTTGCCAGTGGTGATCAATTAGCCATTCGTCGCGCCATCAACCCATTTTTTGAAAGTCTCGTCCAGTCAACTCCATACATTTTCGGAGGTTTGGCGGTCGCTTTAGGGTTTCGAGCAGGCTTATTCAATATTGGTGTCGAAGGTCAGATTTTCATTGGTGCAGCCACTGGTGTTTGGGCTGGGTATGCAATAGTCGGCCTCCCAACAATTATTCATATTCCCTTAGCTATGCTTTTCGGTGCCCTGGGAGGTGCGCTCTGGGGATTTATCCCAGGCCTTCTAAAGGCTAAAACTGGCGCCCACGAGGTCATCACAACCATCATGATGAATTACATTGCATTCAGGCTTGTGGATTGGCTTCTAAAATTCCCCATGAAGGATCCTAATGAATTTACACCTAAAACTCCCTGGATTTTAGAGACAGCCAAGTTACCGAGACTTTTTGAAACTCCAATTCGCTTTCATGTAGGTTTTTTCATTGCCGTTGCAATGGCAGTTGCAGTTTACTATCTTTTGTTTAAAACAACCTGGGGTTTTGAACTACGCATGGTTGGTTCAAATCCAAATGCTGCCCGCTATGCAGGTGTGAAAATCACAAAAACCACAATACTGGCCATGGTTTTATCCGGAGCCTTAGCAGGTATGGCAGGTGCAAACGAAGTATTAGGTGTCAATTACCGTTTGTTACCAGCTTTCTCAAGCGGATATGGTTTTGATAGCATCGCGTTAGCATTACTGGGAAAGACACATCCCCTGGGAGTTATTCTATCCTCACTTTTATTTGGTTTCTTACGCAACGGAGCCAGGTCCATGCAATTAGCCGTCGGTGTGCCAATTGATATCGTTTCCATTCTTCAAGCAGTAATTCTGGCATTTATTGCTGCTCCAGCGATCATTCGAACAATATATCGTTTGAGAGAATCCAAACAAAAAGAAGATCTTGTATCCCTGCGCAGCTGGAAAGGATAATAAATTATGACTACAACAACAGATGCTCGGATAGGACAAAAAAGTCAAGGTATCCTGAAATTAGAACGACGGCGTAGAATTACGATGGGTATTGTATTTTTGGCTGCTGCGATATTTATCTGGCTGGTTTTTGCGATAAATGTCGAACCAGGGATGGAAACACGGTTCATGATGAATCCTGGTGGCGGTTCAGCTGAAGCTGCAGATTGGGTTTTCCCGAGCCTGACATTTTTGAATTTGATTTCTGGTTTTTGTGGTCTACTGGGGGCCTATCAAATAATCCGTGGATTTGGCAAATTTACTTATGGCATACTTGCGCTTGTCGCTGGTCTATTTTTGTTTGGTTTCTTAACCTGGGCAACGGCTGGCGGACAAACGAACCTGGCTGGTTTATTACGAGTTATGGTAGTAAGAGCAGTACCACTAACTATAGGCGCGATGTCTGGTATTCTCTGTGAAAGAGGAGGTATCATTAATATTGCTATTGAAGGTATGATGTTAACATCTGCTTTCGTAAGTACAGTGTTTGCTTCTTTATCTCATAGCTTGATTGTAGGTCTACTCGCAGGAGTAATTGCAGGTGGATTGATGGGGCTCATTCATGGTTGGCTTTCCATCAAATACAAGATCAATCAAATCATTTCCGGAACTGTCATCAATATTTTTGCCACCGGTATTACTTCGTATCTTTCTTCCAAATATATTCAAAAGGTGGAATTTCAATACTTAAATGAACCAGGTATGTTCCCACAAATTAATGTGCCCATTCTATCTAAGATTCCATTTATTGGACCCATACTTTTCAGCCACAATATGTATGTATTCGCCATGTTCTTCTTTGTAATTCTATTAACCTTTATGCTTTTCAAAACGCGCTGGGGTTTGAGATTACGCTCTGTGGGTGAACATCCCAAGGCTGCTGATACTTTAGGAATCAACGTTCACAGAACGCAATACATGGCCGTAATTTTAGGCGGCATGATGGCAGGTTTTGGTGGCACCTATTTTTCTCTGGGATCTTCCGGTCGCTTTGATGAAGTCATGACTGCTGGACGTGGTTTTATCGGTCTGGCAGCTATG
>JACZIY010000478.1 GCA_014860845.1 Anaerolineaceae bacterium | reverse complement strand
GTATCGTATCCGTTTCACAATAAATCCCATTCACATAGGCTAATTTTATTTCTTCCGCCGGAATTCCTAATATTTCATACAGTTGAGCAATGGATGTTTCAGATTCCAAATGTACATCTGTGGATTTTCCAAGTTCAATTCCTGGTAGATATTTCCTGAGCGTAGCAAATAACTTAACTTTTATTATCATATTATTATGGACAGCGTACAATATCCTGTGCCCACAGACAATCGGCACAGGAAGGGTTATGTCCCCAACAACCTTCATTATTTTTTCTTAGATCACAGGTCTCACGCAAGTCACAATCCGGGCAGGATGGAAAATGAAAAGATCTAACATTGCTCCGAAAACGAGTGAACTCTTCACTCATCCAGATCTCAACCAGCGATCGTTCATTTACATTCCCCAAGATAAATCGTTCTACATTTTTTTCAACACCATCAATCGCGTAATATTTATAACTATGAGAAAATGCATAACATGGAGAAATATTTCCATCCCAACCGACGACGATCGATTTATCCTGAACAAATTTACAACGTCGCTCAGCACCCCAGAACATGCGTGGCAATTCAATTAAGCCCCAACGCACCCATACATCCGATTTTACAGCCCAACCACCCGTCTTGAGGGGTTCACGGGGACCATACCCATATAATTTCTCTGAGTCCATCTCTTTGGTATATGGTAGAACGTGAGATACAACCAATCGGGATGCGTTCATTTCAGATGCCAGTTCCAATAAATCATTCAATTCACCCTGATTGCTTTGCATGGCAACAAATTCAATCGCCAGCGTTGGTTTAACAACACCGAGTTCTTTCTTAATCTGATTGAAACGATTTACATTCTCCAGGATGAGGGACAGCTGTGTGCCACGCACGCCTTCATAAGTCTCAGGTTTACCGCCATCGATCGAAACCACCACCTGATCCACACCAAGGCGGAAGAGTTCACGCGCTACATTTTCAGTCAAAAGCACCCCATTCGTCCCCAGGGTTACTGCCAGATCCCGTTTGCGAATTTCCTCGATCATGCTGAGTAAATTACGGTTCATTAGTGGTTCACCAAAACTGGTGAATATCACTCGCTCCAGAGAAGGGAGATCATCCAGACTATCCAGAATACGTTGAAAGGTGGATTGCTTCATATGAGCATGTGGATCAGTCCAGGAGTGGCGAATGCAGGTCTGGCAGTTCAGATTACAGGAGGTGGTTACTTCTATGTACAATTTTCTCGCATCCGGTAATCTTGGATGCAAAATCAAATCGCCTTCTCGTTCATCCAGCCAGAAATCAGTCTGCGGATTTAATCGCCGTCTCTGATAGAAGGAAGGTGGAATTTGAATTTGACCCTGTTCGTTTGGCTTGATCTTTGCCATTTTTTTGTCCCTAGGTGAAATCTTGTAAAATGGGTGGGTGATTTAAACCCACCCAATCGTATTAAGATTGTAACAGGATATTAATTGAAAACGGGATGATTTTTATCAGTGTTAATCTGACAAAAATCATCCATTCTGTATTATTTAGATTGAACTGTTATAGATCTTTATAAACTGAATCCAAAGCTTCATCAGAAATATCAAAGATCTGATTGTGTGGTGGCAATGGTTCGATCTTCATGAATTCTGGAATACGATCGGCTTCTTTACCAATTCCGGCAGCTTCATTGAACTTTCGCTCAACTTTGAGGGTTTCAGCGCCATAAGCGACAATGTCATCCGCGTTCCAATTGGTTCCTAAAACGCCATTGCATTCCTGGATCATACCTTCAAACCCAGTGGCGATGTCCAGAATGGGGAAAGCGATGAAGAGACAATGTCCGCAGGAGTCAATAAAGGCAGTAGTCGCCTGGAAAGCACGGCTCAATGCGGCTTTGCCTTCAGGGCTCAATGGATCTAGTTTGCCGCTTACACCTAAAATTTCTGGGCAGATTGTGTAACCGGCTGTATGGTCAGCACCCATGGTGGTAGTCGCATAAGTGATACCAATGCCTTTGACAGCACGGGGCTCATAGGCTGGCATACCCTGTCCTTTTACAGCAGGCACGCGTTTGACGCCATAAATCTTTCCAGTAACTTCTGTACCACCACCCAGTGTGCGGCCAGTGGCTGTGCCTTTACCCATTTCATGAATCATTTGAATCGCACCCTTGCTATCGCCAAATTCAAGCAATCCACCTTCCATGGCTACACCTAATGTACCACCAGTTTCAATGGTATCCAGTCCATAGGCATTACAGAGCTGCACCATAGTGGCAATGTCATCCAGGTTATCAACACCAAGATTGGCACCCAGGGCCCAGGTCGATTCATATTCAATACAGGATGTTGCTTCAGTTTGATCTTCATTGTAATAGGTGTTGGAGCACTGAATGATACAACCGGGTGAACAGGCATGGTTATAAATTTCTTTACCCATACGTTCTTTATTGGTTTCAAATATAGCTTCACCAGAAGTCTTGGCTGCACCCTCAAAGCGACCGGCTGAGAAGTTGCGGGTTGGCAAACCACCTGCTTCATTCAGAATATTGACCAACACAGCTGTACCATAGCTGTTTAAGCCGCCTTTTGGTTGGGATATGGGATGACTGCGAATAGCATCAATTAATTTCTTGCGACCTTCATCGAAGAGAGGTTTATCGACCATATCAATGCCAGGTGAACCTTTGCTATCCAGGACCAGGAATTTGAGACGTTTAGAAGCCAACACAGCACCCAGACCACCACGACCTGCATACCGACTGGGCCTGCGCGCCATATCATTGAAGACGATGCCGGAATTGCCATACCCAAACTCCCCCGCTGTTCCCATACTGGCGATGGAAACTTTTTCTCCAAATTTCTCAAAAATCTTCGGGTAAACTTCATACACGTCTTTGCCAACGTGTTGGGTTGCATCAAAGAATTCCACAGCAGGTTTTCCGGTTGCATCATCCCATTTAATCTTGGCACCCCAATAAACATCTTTCTTTTCTGGGAGTCCTTCTACCACCAGGGCGCGTATTTGCATCTTTGCCAGATCCGGTCCCCAGGCTGTACCAGCATTGGCTTCCTTAATACCACCGGTTAATGGTGATTTACCACCCACTGAGACTCGGGCTGAGGTCGGTGCAGCTGTGCCAGTCACAACACCTGCAGAGAATACAAGTTTATTGTTCAGTCCCAAAGCATGACATAGAGGTGGAACTTCATCATAAACCATCTGTGATGTTAACGCACGGCCATACAATAATTTATATTTTTCAGGTAATTCTTCCAGCTTATAGCTTAGATCAGACATATTTATTCTTAGAATCCACATAGTACACTCCTTTCAAAATTTGTTTAATGAACAATGAGATTTGATACTTCAAAAATTAAATCGTTTTTTCCTCCTTGGTTCGATAATGGTTAAAATACGCAAAGCGAAGGTTGACCAAATCAGGTAACCTTACCTCCTTTGCGCACTGGCGGGCGAAGGAAATTGCTCTCCTTGCCTTATCGTTCGTTTATCCGGGACGGAATCAACGAATCGGAGGTTTAACGAAAACTAATTAACTTAATTGGATTTGTCCTAAGTATTGGGATTTATCATCCATTTTCATTATAATAAAAATCATATCGTTGTCAATTGATCCCAGTATTTTATCGCCAGGATTTTATAGCCATGATCATATCTCCAGAATCAAAAAGGGTCGTTTCTATTGGGCGGTGAATAATAATTAATATCATTCAAGCAAGGAAAATTGTGGAGACCCGTCGTGACAATAGACACTTACCAAAGTTTTCATCTACAATGATAATGAATGAGACTATTGTTTACAGTTTTTATCCGAGATATCGGAAATTTCTAGCAAGGAGGACGTATGCCCCCTCAGGGACGAATAGAAGTACGAGATAATTCATGCAAAGGTTGTGAAATTTGTGTGGATGCCTGCCCACAAGATGTCTTAGCACTCGCGCCAGAACGATTGAATATCAAAGGGTATCATCCCGTAGAATTGATTGAACAGGGCTGTACTGGTTGTGGCATCTGTGCTATTGTCTGTCCGGAAGCGGCGCTAATTGTTTATCGTGAAGTCAAGAGTCGTTCTCAATAGGAAAGAGGAGAAAATGGCGAAAGAATTAATGAAAGGCAATGTTGCCATTGCAGAAGCAGCCGTTCGAGCAGGTTTAAATGCTTATTTTGGTTACCCAATCACCCCACAAACAGAATTGCTGGAATATCTCTCCTCCCGCATGCCTGAATTAGGTCGCACATTTCTGCAGGCAGAAAGCGAATTAGGGGCTATCAATATGGTTTATGGTGCCGCCTGTACCGGAGCACGTGTGATGAGTTCCTCATCCAGCCCTGGGACAAGTTTAATGATGGAAGGTATTTCCTACATTGCTGGAACAGAATTACCGGTAGTGATCGTTGACGTCATGCGCGGAGGACCCGGTTTAGGGAATATTGCTCCAGCGCAAGCTGATTACAATCAGATCGTTCACGGTGGTGGACATGGCGATTACCATCCTATCGTTCTGGCACCTGCCAACATTCAGGAAGCCATTGATCTCACTTATACTGCTTTTGATCTGGCTGAAAAATATCGTTCCATCGTGGTTATTCTGGCAGATGGTTCTCTGGGACAGATGATGGAACCAGCTGAATTACCGGAAATGATACCTGCCATCATGCGCACCCCGGATTGGGCAACCTATGGTTCAGAAGGTAGAGAACGTCGCTTTTTATCCTCCATTTATCTCGATCCACCTCAACAGGAAAAGACAAATTTCCGATTGGAACGTCGCTGGCAGGAAATTAAATCAAATGAAGTGCAATACAAAGAATATTATCTGGATGATGCAGAATACGCTGTGATTGGGTTTGGCACTTCCGGGAGAATTGCTCTTTCTGCCGTTCGCGCAGCCCGGGCCAAAGGAATCAAGGTTGGGCTTTTCCGTCCAGTTTCACTGGCTCCGTATCCTGAAAATGAATTATATAAACTCAGCAAACGACTCAAAGGATTGCTGGTTGTCGAGATGAATGCCGGTCAGATGCTGGAGGACGTACTGAATATTACTCGTAGACAAATTCCAGTCGAATTCTATGGACGCATGGGCGGTATTCTCCCTATGCCTGAGGAAATTGAAGCAGAAATTGACCGGATGGTCAATGAACCTGCGGCCACCGATGGACACCCACGTGATCGCTGGTTGGCAAGATTTGGAAAGATGAACTAGGAGGTCTGGAATGGAAAACATATCAATGCAAGAACAATTGGTTTATGATCGACCAGAATCGATGGCAAGTGTCCAGACCCATTACTGCCCGGGCTGTACCCATGGTGTCGCACATCGTCTGATAGCTGAAGTGATCGATGAAATGGGTATCAAAGAGAGTATGATCGGTGTCGCTGCGGTTGGATGTTCCGTGTTTGCTTACAATTACTTTGATTTTGATTTCGTACAGGCGCCACACGGACGTGCTCCTGCCATGGCTACTGGCGTCAAACGGGTACTCCCTCATCGCTTTGTGATGACTTATCAGGGTGATGGAGACCTGGCTTCCATCGGAATGGGTGAAATTGTAGCAGCTGCCGCGCGGGGGGAAAATATTACTGTCATCTTCTTAAACAATGCCAATTACGGCATGACGGGTGGTCAGATGGCACCAACAACATTACCAGGGCAGAAGACATCCTCCTCTCCTAATGGCCGTGATGTTGAAGTTGCCGGGTTCCCCATCCGCACCGCTGAAATGCTGGCAACCCTGGATGGTGCGGGATACGTTGTCCGCCGCAGTTTGCATGATCCGAAGAACATTCGTATGGCTAAAAAATCCATTCGTCTGGCATTCGAAACTCAAAAGAATGGTCTGGGTTTTTCCATGGTTGAATTACTCTCCACCTGCCCAACCAATTGGGGTTTGACACCTGTCCAGGCGCTCAAATGGGTGGAAGATGCTATGATACCCTATTATCCCATTGGCGATTACAAGGTAAATCCAGCACTTAAAGAGTTGAAGATATAGATGGAGGAAAATATGCAAAAAGAGATTATTATTGCAGGTTTTGGCGGTCAAGGGGTTCTATTCGCCGGTCAACTGCTGACCTATGCAGCCATGGACCAGGGTCTTCAGGTTACCTGGATTCCTTCCTATGGCCCGGAAATGCGCGGTGGTACTGCCAATTGTACGGTGGTGATCAGTGATGAAGAAATCGGTTCTCCTATGGTCAGCCGTCCCAGTGCTGTAATTGCCATGAACCTTCCCTCTATGGATAAATACGAAGATAAAGTGAAGGATGGTGGCGTTCTGGTGGTCAATCAATCCATGGTTGATCGTGAAGTCAGGCGTGGTGATATAAAAGTAGTCATGGTTCCAGCCAACACCATCGCTGAAGAACTGGGTGACAAACGCATGACCAATATGGTTTTGTTGGGTGCTTTGTTAGCAAACCTGGAGATCCTGCCGGTTGCAGCCGTTGAAAAAGCACTCAAAGAACACCTGCCTGAACGGCATCAAAAATTATTAGCGCTCAATAAAGAAGCCATGCAACGTGGTGGAACGTATTTAGCAGCTGCGATTTCAGCGTAAACTTTTATTTACAAATGAAGTTACTGATCCAAAAGTCGAAATGACTTCTGGATCAGTTTTTTATCTGGTGCATTGCAACCTTGGAGTCATTGGTAAATTACACTTAGGGATTAACCGACATACAAATATCCTGGAAAGGGTTACATTTAACACAATATCAGAAGTGTGTTGCACCTTGTATTTTTGACTGGTGCATTGCACTTAACGGTCAACCAACCCATATGGTCTTCAGAAGAATACCCCCTCCATCAAACTGGCAGAAGTGCGCTGCACCTATCCCTGTGTGAGCTCCAATCCGAGGTGCAATGCACTTTTGGTTTCTAAGTTTACAATCACCATAGACCAAACGATGTAGACTTTTTCTCCCTAAGTGCAACGCACCTTAAGTCCTTGGTAATTTTCAATCGAATGATTGCGCATCCTTCGGCATATTCATCACGTGCTGCAAATATGCTGTTACCAGATCATCTTCTTGATAATGGTACGCATATCCTAAGTTTTCAGCGACAGGAATGCTCACCTTGCGCATTAATATTCCGGCGGCAAATAATGCCTGCCAGATTTCTGCTTCATCGGTTCCTGGATAAGTTTTAAGAAGTTCCCGCCAGAGGTCTGGGGGCAATAATTTTCCAAATTTCTTCCCCATTTTTCCCACATTGATTTGCCAATCGTATTTCAAAGCGATATACCAGGTAACCATTTTGTTTAAGCAATCCCGAACAATCACCTCGAATAAATATTTGGCGGTCACGGTCTCGTTGCGCCAGAGAGATTTGACAACATAGGTGGAGACCCACCAGAATTCGTTCACCATTAGATCGTAATCAGCCTGGTTTGGTTTTTTAGTTATGTAACTGGACTCATTGGGTGGTTGAATGGGTGGAAGGCATTGATCCTTATCCAACAATACGACCGTCAGACTGTCCTCATTAGCTGTGTTGATCATGTTCATCTTTGCAAATGACAAATCAATCCGAACGCCATCTGAAAATTGCATCAAGAACACAAATGCATTCTCAGGAAAATCATCATTCCGGTTGAATTGCATAATTACCAGATCACCAAAGTAAGGAATCCAGCTTTTATCCTGAACAAATATTTCAAGATCATGAACAAAGCAACCAACGTCATAGTCGCAAAAAATATCCTGGTTTGCATTTGGATTGACTCGTGATCCATTCATAATAACGGCACGAATATTTTCATCCTGGTTGGCGAAATCAAGTATTTGTCCTAGAACCTGTTCTTCACTTCTCACAGAGCCACCTTATTAAATTTGCTCAGGATGGATAACTAATGACTAATTTTACCTCGACGGGGAGAAAAAATAAAAGCAATAAAGAAAATCAAAGTTGCTGTTAATACAATCGCTGAACCGGACGCGATATTAATATAATAGCTGATATATAACCCCACCACGCTGGAAATGCCACCAATGATTGCGGATACGATCATCATGCTGGGTAAGCGCCGGGTAAGCATATAAGCAGAAGCTGCTGGTGTTACCAGCATGGCTGCAGCCAGACCCACCCCCACCGTTTGAATGGATACCACCACTGTTAAACCCAGCATTACAAGCATTAAATAACGTAAAAATTGCACGGGCAAGCGCATCATGGATGCCAGAATAGGATCAAATGAAATCACCATAAATTGTTTGTAATTTACTGCAACGATTAAAAGAATGATGATTGTCAACACAGCAGTGAAGATCAGGTCTTTTTCACTCACCCCGAGCACATTTCCAAATAGAATATGACTTAAATCTACGGCGTAAGTTCGAATGCTGCTGATGAGCGCCACACCCAACGCAAAAGCTGCTGAGAAAAGGATCCCAATGGCAGTATCTTCTTTGATCGTACCTTCATTCGAGAAAAATCCAATCCCGATAGCTACAGCGAAGGCAGCCACGAAAGCCCCTAAAATCAGATTGCCACCCAACAAATAAGCGATCGCGACACCTGGCAGGATGGCGTGTGCCAAAGCATCTCCCAGAAATGCCATCCCTCTTAAAACGATATATACTCCGACTACCGAACACAGTACACCGACCAACAACGCAGCTAAGAAACCGCGTTGCATGAAGGAGTACGTAAAGGGAGAGGTGATAAATTCAATCATTGTCTCACCTGAGGTCATCCGGAGGACAGCATTCATCTACCACCATCACACCATGCATGGAAAGCACCTGCCCACCAAATCCGATCTGTAAATTTTCAGGTGTAAAAACCTCATCTGGTCTTCCGTAAGCAATGATTTTTCGATTAATCAGCAGTACCTGAGAAAAACGGGTGGCTGCCATGTTGAGATCATGGGTGGAAACCATGGTTGTAACGCCTTTTCTATGTAATTCTTCCAGCAGATTCATGGTGGTATCCTGTGTGCTGGCATCCACACCCGTGAACGGTTCATCCAATAAGAGGATGTGAGGATTCTGCGCCAGTGCGCGTGCCAGGAATACCCGTTGTTGCTGTCCACCCGAGAGGTCTTCTATGGAGTTCTTCGCCAGATCACCAATCCCCATTTGATCAAGGCTGTGAAGAGCCATTTCAAAGTCTTCTTTTCGAGGTTTTTGCAGCCATTTTAATTTTCCATATCTCCCCATCACAACCACATCCAGCACAGTAACCGGAAATTTCCAATCGATCACTTCGCGTTGGGGCACATACGCTACACAATCAAGGTGATATCCTAATGGCTTTCCATGTATTTGTACTGTTCCAGAACGGATTGGTAATAAACCAACCAGAACTTTGAATAAGGTTGATTTACCCGCTCCATTCGGTCCCACGACTGCCAGTGACTGTCCCGCAGGAACCGAAAAACTGATTTTATTTAGCACTGATTCACCGTTATAACCGGCTTCAATATTTTCTACATCCAGCTGGGCTGATACGGTTAGATTTTCCATCGATTCCATTACTTAGCCAGTGCGCTTACCATTTGTTCCACATTATACTTCATCAAATCTATATACGATGGTGCATTCCCACCAGCTTCACTGATTGAATGGGTATAAAGATCATAAACGACTTTGATGCCTGTTTCAGTTGATAGCTGTTCCGCTAATTGTGAATTGGATCCGGTCTCCATGAAAATGGCTATTGCTCCAGAAGCGCGCATTTGATCCACCAATTCAGCCATTTGTTGAGCTGAGGGTGCTGATCCACTGCTGACGCTGTGGATAATGGTTCCGACCACTTTGAAACCATACCGATCGGCAAAGTAACCAAAACTTTCATGATTGGTCACAATCAGACGTCGCTCCGCGGGTATGGTCGCAATTTTTTCCTGGATATACTTATCCAGCTCCTTTAGTTGCTGGATGTAGGTCTCTGCATTGGCTGAATATTGATCCTTTCCCTGAGGATCCAAGGAAATTAATCCATCGCGAATATTTTCAACATAGGTAATGACCAGAGTAGGATCCAGCCAGAAGTGAGGATCCTTTTCGTGATCATGACCATCATTCTCGGAATGTCCTTCTTCGATTGTTCTGCTCTGCAATCCTGCTGACGCCTCAATAATTATCTGATCGGCGGGAAGATTTTCAAGGATGTCTTGCAGCCATTCTTCGAAACCTGCACCATTGGCAAAGAGAATGTCACTATCACTGATCCTGGCTACATCCCTGGGTGTTGGCTCAAATGAATGCGGATCCAATCCCTCAGGCATCAGAGTCTCAACCACCAGGCGATCACCAGCTACATTCTGAACAATGTCAGCCAGGAATGATTCTACGGCAATAACTTTAATACCAGTTTGATCACCTTGTTCGGTCACAGGATTTACCTGACAGGCAGATACCAGCAATATGAGTGATGTCGCCAATAAAGTAATCAACTGAATTTTTTTTCTCATTCTTTCTACCTCATTGAAATTCATCTCTGCTTTGTTGCAATTTCAATCCTTATTGAAAACCATTTTCATTTTCAATTATAATAGGTATCAGAATGGTGTCAACGGTGTGAAAATTTCCGTACAATCTATTTCCAACCTGTGATAACTTAGCGAAATTGTTTTGATAATTTTTTAAAAATTTACGGGATGAAATCCATAAACATGCCTTCAGCAACTTGCATTACTTCACTACCATCCCGATTTAACTTTAATACACTGGTCTCGCCGGAAGACATATACGTTCGGGTCACCAGTAAATGATCCTCACTCACCCATCCTTCCACGGTAAATGATCCATCCTCAACGGTTGTCACTACGCGTGGCGGTTGACTGCCATCCACCGGCACCACCACGATCTTACCCAATTCCTGCATGGCGTCAGCCCGTTGAACCACATACGCCAGCCATTCTCCGGATGGAGAAAATCGGGCTGCACCGGCCAGCACCTGATCTTCTATGATGGGAAATACCGTTTCAGTCGCCGTATCGAGACTCCTCACGCGCACATTTCCTTCTCCACCACACACAATCGCGATTTTTGTCAGATCATCCGAAATGCTACTCAAACAGATCCCCAACCGCTCCTGATCATCCACCAATGTTCTGATGGAATTATTCAGAGGGTTGAATATATACATCCCGTTATATCCCCAGAAAAGCATATATCCACCAATTCCTGTCATCCCGGTCGCATAAATGATGCGGCCATCGTCTGTCCAGCGAACCGGGAAGAAATTTAGATTCAGGTCAACCTGTTCACTTGCAGCAATGAAATCAATCAATTGTCGGTCGCTGCCATCCAGGTTTGCATAGAAAATTTCTGTTTTCAGGTAGCCATCACCCCAACTGCTGGTTGACCAGGCAATTTTTTGTTTATCGGGAGATATGGCAATATATACCGGATCTTGCGCTTCAATGAAATCAAATTTTTGTGTGCCCTGGGTATTCACTCGAAAAGCCCCCGAATTGCTGCTGAATTCAGTGTAAAAAATTTCATCTGCGAACGCATTAATTTCATTATCACCATACCAATTTGAGCTTCCCGCTGGGAAATCAACGCCTAATGCCTGGCCATTTAAATCATATGACCGAAACCATCCCTCCTGCAAGGCATAGAATCCCTGAAACAGATCGATGCTGGGTATATCTGGTTGGGATGGTGAAGCCACCTCAGGCGGTAGGAGTGTTTCAACCAGGGTTGGGCTTTCAGTCGTCGCGGCTTGTTGTACCATTTCTGTTTGTAGTGCGAGGATCGTGGCTTCCAGATCCGGTTCAGCTGATTTTTCGCTTTCGTTATTGAAGGGTAGTTGACAACCGGTACTGATCAATAAAACGATCAAAATGATCATCATGAAATACTTAGGGGCACTACTTTTCTCCATCATTACGACCTCCGTCGTATAATTTTTCTTTGTTTTAACAATAGTAGTAAAGCTTCTTTGCAATGTCAATCCGTTAACCAAAGGATTTTTTTAATGTAAAAAGGATACATCTTTTCTTTTCATAGCATTTTTAGACGGGTTTGCGTCCTATTTCCTTCTCAAACTGAATGTTTTCCTCAGAAGAGGACGGGGCAACACCTTCTAAACCTTAATATCTAAAATCTACGAGCTAGATTCTGTAAAATTAAATGAAAATATGAGCAAAATAACTTGCATTTCAGTTTGAATTGTGATAATATCTTGCTACCTATAACAAGGAATTAGAAAGCAAATCGCTCCATTTGGAGTGGTTTATTTCTTTTTAATCGGGATAAATCATCATAAAAATATCAAAAAGGAAAAACCATGTCTGTATCATTTCTGACGCAAGAAGGTTATGATGAACTGCAAAATGAATTAGAGTATTTGCGAATCGTTAAACGTAAAGAAGTTGCCCAACGCCTGCATGAAGCCATGGAAGGTGGTGAGTTGATCGAGAATGCTGAATATGAAGCCGCGAAAAACGAACAGGCATTCACGGAAGGGCGCATTAAAGAATTAGAATATTTACTTGCCACAGCACGAATTGTTACTGAATCACAAAAAGCCGACAACATTCAGGTAGGTTCTAAAGTGACAATTGTCGAAGAAGGCCTTGAAGAAGAAGAATTGTATACGATTGTCGGAGCAGCAGAAGCCAAGCCTAGCGTAGGTAAGATTTCAAACGAGTCGCCTTTAGGGAAGGCATTGCTGAACCATAAGGCGGGCGATATCGTCTCTGTGAATGCACCGGCTGGCGCTTATAAAGTCAAAATTGTAAAATTTGAGTAAATAAAAAAATTAAGCACTTCGCCCCGCCCGTGTTATTATTAGGCGGGGCATTTTGTTAAAAAAACAAAACATGAGGGTATCAACATGGAAAGAAATGATCTGGAAAAAATTCGACTGGAGAAAATTGAAAGCATGCGTGCAGAGGGCATTGAACCCTATCCAACCACTGCACATTACACCCATCGCAACCAGGAAGCCATCCAGGCATATGAAGTCGCAGAACTGATAGAAGGAAGTGAACCTGTTCAAGCTACCCTGGTCGGCCGTATTCGTGCAATGCGACCAATGGGAAAGATCACCTTCGCGCATATCGAAGATGGAACAGCCCGCATCCAACTTTTCTTCCGCATCAATGATATTGGTGAAGCGTTAATGGCACGCTTGAAAGAGGATTATGACCTTGGTGATTACATCGAAGCCAGTGGGCACCTCTTCCGCACCAAAACTGGGGAGATATCGCTGCATGTGAACGCATTTCGCATGCTGGCAAAAGCCGTCACGCCCCTGCCGGCTGCCAAGGATGAAGTTGTGGATGGCAAAATTGTTCGGCACGCTACACTGAATGACCCTGAGATGCGTTATCGTCAGCGTTATGCGGATTTGGCTGTCAACCCGGAAGTACGTGAGATCTTCAAAGTCCGCACCAAAACCATCCGTGCGTTACGTGAGTATCTGGATAACCTCGACTTTCTGGAAGTGGAAACTCCCATCTTACAGCCTATTTATGGTGGTGCTGCCGCACGTCCATTTGTGACTTTTCATAATCAGCTCAAACAAGAACTGTATTTACGCATTTCATTCGAGTTATATCTAAAACGCCTGATCGTGGGTGGCTTTGACCGCGTGTACGAAATTGGTCGCGACTTCCGCAATGAAGGAATATCTTTCAAACACAACCCGGAATTTACCCAGATTGAATTTTATATGGCCTATGCAGATTACAATTCCATCATGGATTTGACCGAAGGCATGGTCGCTTATGTTTGTGATGAGGTACTGGGGACGCGTAAGATCGAATTCCGTGGGAACACCATCGATGTCACACCTCCCTGGCGGCGTCTTGAATTACGTCAGGGATTGATCGAAACCACCGGTATTGATATCAATGAGCATCCCAGCGGAGAGAGTCTGGAAACCGCTATGACAGCCAAAGGCTATCCCTTCAAACCCGGCAGCGCACGGGGCAAACTGATCGACAGCCTTCTCGGAGATTATCTCGAGCCCACCCTGCTGCAACCAACTTTCCTCTACGATTATCCACGCGATATCTCCCCGTTGGCTAAGAGCAAACCAGGAGACCCCAGCATGACCGAACGCTTTGAAGGTTTCATCGCTGGTATGGAATTATGTAACGCCTTCACCGAGCTGAATGATCCACTCGACCAGGAGCAACGCTTCCTCGAAATGGGTCGCGATTACGAATCGGATGATGAAGAACGCCACCCGATGGATGAAGATTACCTGCGCGCCATGTCCTACGGCATGCCCCCCATGGGCGGCTTCGGCATGGGCGTGGACCGCCTGGTGATGTTGCTCACCAACCAGCAAAGCATACGCGAGGTGCTTCTCTTCCCACCTCGGAAGAAGTTGGATGAGTGAATTAGTTGACAGTCGATAGTTGACAGGAAAAAGTGATTCAACTATCAACTTTAAACTTTCTTACATATCTTCCACCACTGGAATAATCTCTTTCGCAAACATCTCCAGTGGGGTAATTTTATACACATCCGGCATGTTGAAGATGCAATGAGTGAATCCCATATCCGAGAGCACTTTGATTCGCTTCAATACACTATCCACCGTATCCTTCCCGGAAAGGTGTATTGTACCGAGGGAAGTCTTCTCAATACTGTCATAATCACGACCCAAAACCTCGCAATGTTCTTTGAGCTTGTCGAGCGCTTTTTGCATATTCTCTACTCCTACCCAATCGCCAATATTGCAGGCATCCGCATATTCAGCGAC
>JACZIY010000477.1 GCA_014860845.1 Anaerolineaceae bacterium | reverse complement strand
AATTTCTTTGGCAATCGCTTCAATTTTTTCCTTGATGCTGGCTTCCAATGGATACAGGAATTTGAAATCATGTTTTTCTTCACTGGCCAGGATAACTGCCTTCGCTAAATCAACAGCGCCTTCACCACCGAATTCCCAATGCGCACTGACGACAGCATCGAATGCGCCACCCTGTTCCACGGCTGCTTTGCGAACAAGCGCTAATTCGGCATCCGTGTCAGTATAGAATTTATTGACAGCCACCACCACCGGAACGCCATATTTCTTGGCAATCTTGATGTGGTGCAGCATATTGGGTAAACCAGCTTCCAACAATTCGAGATTCTCTTCGGTATAGGCTCTGTCCAATGGTTTGCCGGCAACGACTTTTGCGCCACCACCATGCATCTTGAGCGCGCGTACGGTGGCAACCAATACAACGACATCGGGTACAAGCCCTGAATAACGGCACTTGATGTCAAAGAATTTTTCCATGCCCATATCTGCACCGAAACCTGATTCTGTTACCACATAATCAGCTAATTTCAATGCAATTTTATCTGCCAGAATGGAACTGTTCCCATGCGCGATATTGGCAAATGGGCCAGCGTGAACAAATACAGGAGTACCTTCCAATGTCTGCAGAATATTGGGTTTGATGGCGTCCTTCATTAAAACATTCAGGGCTCCAGCGACACCGATATCATTGGCATCGACAGCTTCACCTTTGGTGTTGGTACCGATCACAATGCGGCCAAATCTTTCACGCATATCGCGTAGATCGGTTGTAAGTGCCAGAATTGCCATGATTTCACTGGCGACTGTGATATCAAAACCTGTTTTGCGCGTACGACCTTTTTCATCGGGTCCTTCACCGACGGTGATACCGCGCAGGAAGCGATCATTGGTATCAATGACACGTTTCCAGGTGATGGAATCGGGGTCAATATCCAGACGCACAAATTTGCTTTTTTGATCTTCTGTCATTTGATCGGGGTCATCGGTCTCGATTCCTAATTTTCGTTTGCGGTGTTGCATTCCAACGGAGAAATGTCGTTTTCCCTGTTTGTCCTTGGGAAATAAATTCTCGAACAGTCGCTGGTCCGATTGGGTGGATTCATGGAACATACGCGCATCAATCGCAGCAGCCAGCAGATTGTTAGCGGCCGTTATAGCGTGGATATCGCCCGTGAGGTGGAGATTGAATTCATCCATCGGGATTACCTGGCTATAACCACCTCCAGCTGCACCACCTTTAATACCAAAGGTCGGACCCTGACTGGGCTGTCGGATACAGGTGATGACACGTTTATTGAGTTGGGCTCCTAATGCCTGGCTTAATCCCACGGTCGTAGTTGTTTTGCCTTCACCTAAAGGTGTTGGGGTAATGGCTGTTACATCAATGTATTTACCATTAGGGATACCTTTCAAGCGTTCTAAGACTTCCAACTTGACTTTGGCTTTATAAGGGCCATATTGTTCCAATTCTTCAGGTAGCAACCCTAATTCCTCAGCTATGGTTATGATGTGCTTCAGCTCGGAAGCCTTTGCAATTTCGATATCGGAAGGAACTGGTGTAACTCGTTTTAATTTTGTTGCTTTAAATGGTCGGACTACTACATCGGATTTATTACTCATGTAACATTTCTCCTTTCAAACTTTTATCTATTTGTGATCTGCATATCTTAAAATCACCGCATCTTCTATTAAAGAGCATAGTGAATGAAAAATCAAGCAAAAAATGAATGTATTTGAGCTTGAAATAATGTGTAGTTTATTAAGTTAATAAATACTTACTTAATATTTTTTGATCAATCGCCAGATCCAGCGATGAAATGCATGCACACTTTTGACCGGTTCTGCATACATCATAATGCAACCACCAGAGACGACATTCATTCCAAGTGATTCTCCATATTGGACAGTTTCCGGGGTTTCAGAGCCTTGCTGCAACCAGATCTTCCTGGTACCGGCTAGATGGGCATCATCCAGAATGGCTTTTACGTTCTCTTTTTTAACATTTATCAGCACCCCATCCACTTTTGGATCAATGGACTGAATATTTTTGAAACAGCGATCCTGATCAAATTTTTCCATGGTTGGATGCACAGGGACCACATCGTATCCCTTTCCTTTTAATTCGCGATAGACACTATTTCCGAATTTTGTATCCGATTGAGATACCCCCACGATCGCTATCCGTTTTGATTCAACAAAATCTTTTATGGCCTGGTTCATTTAAAATTTCCTCCCGGGTTTTGGATTTGTAAAATAAAAAATTATGGTTTCGATGAGATGGATTTGATGAAAAAGCCGCAAATTTTCGTTGCGGCTTTGTGGGGCGAGTGGGACTTGAACCCACAAGGTGTCACCACCGGAGGATTTTAAGTCCTCTGCGTCTGCCGATTTCGCCACCGCCCCAGACAAAGTAATTTTATCTCACTCTCGATAGACGTCAAGGTTTTAGGTCTGGTTTGTTTTGATGAGTATCCAGCTTTTTTATTTTTTACTCCTCCTCAACAATACCAGGCTCGATACCACCTGATCCTTTGAGGTAGGTTGTGTGGTTGTACGGTAATCTTAAGAGGATACGACCAGATAAATTTTTAAAGGCAGTCCTTAATGTGGCTGTACACATTAACGAGACGTTCGTTGAATTGTAAGCACATTCTGGATGTAAAGAGGTGTAAAAGGGTACTTCCGCATCCCGTAAGACGTAAACGATCGTCATTCCGTCTGGTACTGCATTGGTGGGTTGGATTGAGTATATACCTGGGCGTAGCAAAAAGCCAATGGCGATCAGGACGAGAATGAACAAAACAAAATATAGGATCTTATTCTTTTTAGGGGTCGTTGCCTGTTTTGATTTTGGTTGTTTGTTCGTCTTGGGCATCAATTTTTCTCCTATCATACAGGATGAAAATGAATCATGAATAAAAGCAGTGGTTTTTTAAGTAATCGTTTTGAGAGAGGGGGTCTTTTATCTATTATTATATTCAGAATTTGAATCAATATGGGGGAACCAAAATCATATTATTAAAACGGTTTCAATGTAGAGATAACTCGATCCAAAAACGAATTTTGATTAAAATTAGATTAAAACCTTGACAAGTAGAAAAATCTCATGTTAAAATTTATCTATCCTAAAAAGAAAGGAAGGCGCAAAAATGAGCAATACCATCTTCAACATCCTCATCGTTCGAATCCGCACAGCAAGTTTCGCTGGCGTTGGATCCGTTCCTTGTCGTAATGCGCCTGTAAGTCGTTAGTATTAATTTCTAAATAATGGCCACGGGAGCAAGACGAACCCCGTGGCCTTTTTATTTCCCTCTGCTTTTTGAATCAGGTCACGGGTGGCGAAAACCGGTGACCTGATTTTTTTGTACATGGAATCACCGAAGCGTAAAAAAGCAGATCTGATTGATCTGGCAAAAGCCTTACTGGTTGAAAATGATAGCCGGCTGACTGAAAAGGAGGCCCACAATGTTGAGCAATATGATGAAAAACAATTCACATCGAGTAGATTATCTAAATTTCAAAGCCGTAGGCATGAATGGTTCGTTTGGTATTTATGTACGAGGTTGTTTACTGGAAAACCAACCTTATTGTATGGAAGCAAAGAGACGCCTGTTTATCTGTTTAGATTTTGTGCGTCGTTACTTGGAAGAAGAAAAGCTCGTGGCGGTTTATATGGACATTTTTGATTTGGAAAGCGCAAATAACCTGGCGTTTCAAGAAATGGAAACAGACCTGCGCAAAGGAATGTTTGAGAAGGTTCTGTTTGCTGATCTTGAAGAAATATTCAAAGATTCAGTTTTGAATGACAAATTGTTTGATCTGGCTGAAGGTGTGGAAGGTATTGAATTTTTCGATGTGGATGGCAATGTCTTTGAAGCAAAGAAAATTCCTGTAAGCCAGTTATTAGGTGTATAAAGATACGTATCTCTCAGATGAGGAGGTATTATGATCAATGAAAAATTATTTGAAAGTCAGGATTTTTTACTCTCAGCGATCGACTTTGAAAAGGACCCAGAGGTTGATGCGGCTTATTCTTTGAATTTGCGCTATGCCAAATATTGGTGTGATAGTTTTATCAAGCCTTTATCTAAAAACGAATTCAAGAAGAAGTATGAAAAAATTGAGAAAAAAGTTGACGAAGGCAAAAATGTGGTCCACTTTGCCATCCGGTCAAAAGCAGATCAACATCTGATTGGATACCTGCGCATCTGGATGTTATGGAGCCAGGGAGTGGGATGGTTGGTTTTAGCGATCGGTGATCCCGGCCATTATGGGAAAGCCGAGAAACAAATCATCCCACTGGCATTGAATTATGCCTTTAAAGAATTGAACCTGTACCGGGTGGAATACGATCTACCGGAATATGAAGGTGAAATTGCCAACATTCTGGCTGCCAATGGCTTCAGCCTGGATGCTGTGAACCGTGAGGTGATTTACTTTAATAATCGCTATTGGAATGAACTGCTGTATGGCATACTCAGACCGGAATGGGAATCTTTGCAGGAGGTAAAAGCCTGATGAATGAAGATATACTGGCCGGAGAAAAAGTAAGATTGATCGCGGTGGATGCAGAGCGGGATTCGAAGCTCTTTGCAGGTTGGCGAAATAATAGTGAATATTTGCGTCTGATGGATGCGGATGTCGCTCTGCATTTTTCGATCGAGAAGATGAAAAAGTGGATGGAAGAGAATGAGTTGTCCGATGAGGTCGCCTTCTTTATGATCAAACGGATAGAAGATGACCAGATCATTGGAGAAATTGGACTATCCGGTTTTCAGGGGAAGCACAGCAACGCTTACGTGGGCATTTCGATTGGGGATCCGGAAAACTGGGGCAAAGGCTTTGGCACGGATGCCATGAAGGTGATTCTGGGTTATGGATTCAGCATTCTCAACCTTCATCACATCAGCCTGACCGTGTTTGAATATAACCCGCGGGGTGTGCGATCTTATGAGAAAGCTGGATTCAAACTGGAAGGCGTGCAACGAAAGTTTTTACATCGAGATGGCAGACGCTGGGACATGTACCGCATGGGTATCCTCAAGCGCGAATGGGAGGAACTGACTCAGTAGTGCCGGCTCGTGATAAAATTCAGCGCAGGAGAATCCATGAAATCAAATCACATTAAAGCCGTCGTTTTTGACATGGGGGGAGTCCTTTTACAGACAAAAGATAAAAATCCCAGAAGCCAGTTGGCACAACGCTTTGGATTGAGCTATGAAGCATTGAGCCAGCTGGTTTTTAAATCCGAGACAGCTCAATTGGCAACCGTGGGGGCGATTGATGAGATGGCGCATTGGGCATTCATCGCAAAGCATTTTCAGCTGAATGACGCTGAGATCGTGGAATTTTGGGATGATTTTTGGGGTGGTGATCAACTGGATCAGGAGTTGCTTAAATTCACAAAAACATTAAAACCTGATTTTGCAATAGGACTTTTATCAAATGCCTGGGATGGCGCCAGAGATTACTTGACACGCAAGTTTGGCATTCTGGATATTTTTGATGTTTCCGTTTTTTCCGCTGAAGTGAGGATGGCAAAACCTGATCACGCAATCTATCATTGTATATTGGATGCAATGAAGGTTGAAGCAGGCGAGACGATCTTTGTGGATGATTTTATTGAAAACATTCAGGCAGCCCAGGAATTGGGATTCAAAACAGTGCATTTTACCCAGACTAAACAAGCCATCCAGGAAATTAACACCATTTTAGGAACTTAACCGCAATGACCACATCGACGAGCACATGGCAGCAAATCAAATTCTTTCCCCGGAGCGCGCGCCTGTTTTTACTGGCGACGATCATCAATGGGGTCATTTTCAGCACCTGGCAATTATTTTTTAATTTTTTTATCCTGGCAAGAGGATTTGAAAAGGATTTTCTGGGCTTAATCAACTCCATGCCTTCGATGGCAGGGTTGTTCCTGGGTATCCTGATGGGTATGCTATCGGATCGCATGGGGCGCCGACCGGCGATGATGTTGGGGCTATCCATTTTCACAATAGCCATGGGTCTGCAGTTGTTTGTGCAATCCCAACTCTTATTGTTAATGGTGGCATTTCTGGGCGGGGTGGGCAATTCACTTTACTTTATCAGCCAGGCGCCTTTCATGATGAAAGTGACGAACTCCCAGAACCGCTCGCTGATGTTCAGTCTTAATTTTGGGTTGGCAACCCTGGCCGGCGCGATGGGGAATATCTTTGCCGGGCAAATGCCGGGCTGGTTTGGCGGATTTCTAGGTGTACCGGCCGATAGCGCTCAGGCTTATCAGATGGTGTTGATGGTCAGTGTGGTACTGGGCTTCTTTGCGTTGATCCCGCTCTTCATTTTAAAAGAACCGATGAAAGAACAAGCTCCTGACCAGATAAAACCCAATCAATGGCAATTGCTGAAAGAAACCATGCGCAGAGGATTCACCTGGAAGCTGGTGATACCGGAAGCCTTGCTCGGATTTGGGGCTGCCATCACCATTCCCTATATGAATCTATACTTTTCAGAGACTTTTAAAATGAAGAGCAATGTACTTGGAGCGCTTTTCAGCCTGAGCGCCTTGTTCGTTGGGATCGGTTCGATCCTGGGTCCGCGTTTGGTGCAGAAATTCAACAGCAAGATTCGGGTGGTGGTGATGACACAGGCCAGCAGCCTGGTGTTCCTGCTGGTGCTGGCTTTTTCACCGTTTGCCTGGTTGGCAGCTATCGGATACCTATTGCGTGGTATGTTGATGAACATGGCCGTGCCGCTGTATAACGCATTCTGTATGGAAAATGTATCTGAGACCGAACAGGGTGTGGTCAACAGCCTGATCAGCAACTCCTGGACGGCTGGCTGGGCGATTGGTCCGTTTCTCTCAGGATTGATCCAGATCCGTTATGGGTTTCAACCCTTATTCCTGACGACCGCAACCATTTATTGTTTTTCCATCCTTTCCACCTGGATATTCTTCAGCCAATATGAGAAGAAAAAACTGGCAGCGGACATGGTGCTTGAACCAGGATTGGTTTAATTTTTGATGTCCGCTGAGCTGTATCGCATTGGCGTGATTGCTGACACCCACATCCCGGATCGGGTGGGTGCGTTGCACCCGGATATTCTGCCTACGTTTAAGGAGCAGGGTGTGGATCTGATCATCCATGCCGGCGACATCTCCTCCCCGGACGTGATCCGGCAGCTGGAGCAGATTGCCCCGGTGCAGGCTGTGCAGGGCAACCGCGATTGGTGGCGCTTCAAAAATCTACCCGCCGTAAAAGTGATCACGATCAAGGAAGTTAAGATCCTGATCACGCATGGACACGGACATTTACTCTCCTACATCTGGGATAAGTTTCCCTATTGGATTTTGGGATACAAATTCGAGCGTTTTGTGCAGAAATTTTCCAGGATTAACCAGAAATTTGATATCGCCATCTTTGGTCATTCGCACCGCCCGGAAAATCGTTGGGTGGAGGGCAGGTTGTATTTCAATCCTGGCTCGGCCTATGACCCATTGCGGAATCAGAGTGGCCCTTCGATTGGGGTGATGGAGATTGGGGAGGGGAAATCGGTAAGCGCGGAGATAATTCGATTGCGGGGGATACCATCTGAAGTAAGGAAAAAATTATATTAGGTATTTTTGACTTGAAA
>JACZIY010000056.1 GCA_014860845.1 Anaerolineaceae bacterium | reverse complement strand
GGCAGAATTGGTCTCATGCTCAGTCCGGAATTTGGGCCACGTCAAAGACTTTGTAAAGTATTTACGAATATTCCGCTTGTTCCGGATAAACCGATTGATTTTGGCATTCAAAAATATTGTGAAACATGTCATGCCTGTGCTAAATCCTGCCCAGCAAGAGCAATTCGGTTCGAAGATCGTACGACAGAACAAACCTCCATTTCCAATCGTCCAGGAATTTTGCGCTGGCCTGTAGATGTTGAAAAATGCTACATATTCTGGCAAGAGAACGGAGGCATCGATTGTTCCAATTGTGTGGCAGCATGTCCCTGGTCGCTTTCACCCAGGCGAAATATGTTTTAGTTTTTGATCCAAGAAAAACAAGAAGAAAATCACTTTTCAGAAAGGGATGCAAAACTTATGGCAATAGATATTAACAAAGTTGAAACAATCATAGGTGATCATGGTAAAGATGAAAATGATCTGATCCAGGCAATGTTAGCGATTCAGGAGGAATTTCATTATCTACCACCGGAAGCGTTGGAAAAAATTTCTGATCAATTAAATGTCCCCATGATTCGCATTTATCAGGTAGCAGCATTTTATAAAGTCTTCAGCCTGGAACCAAGAGGAAAGCATATTATTACTGTTTGCAATGGAACGGCTTGCCATGTCCGCGGAAGTAGTATGCTTGTGGATCAGGTTGACCGGGTTTTAAAAATTGGTCCCGGCGAAACAACGGAGGATCAGCAATTTACACTCGAAGAAGTAAACTGCCTGGGATGTTGTGCGATTGGACCTGTGATGACAATCGACAATAAATATTATGGGAATATGTCTGTTAGTAAAGTCGAACGTGTGATCAAAAAATATGTAGAAAAGGAGGTTGTCGCTGATGACTGAACGAATTACGCCAGTAAAACTGGAAGAACAACGCAATCAAATTCTGTCTGCCAGGGACGCATCCAAACCCATTATCATGGTGTGTGGAGGTACAGGGTGTCTTGCGCTGGAGTCAGACAAGGTTGCTGAGGCTCTCAAAAAAGCCATCCAGGATCAAGGTGTGGATGCAAAAGTGGAATTAAAGACAACCGGTTGCCCTGGTTTCTGCGAACAAGGACCATTGGTAGTTGTTCATCCAGAAAAGATATTTTACACACATGTTAAACCTAAAGATGCAAAAGATATCATTTCTGAAACAATTGTCAATGGAAAAGTGGTTGACCGGCTTTTATTTACCGACCCAATCACCGAAACCAAAGTTCAATATGAGCAGGACATTCCTTTTTACAAACAACAAACCAGAGTGTTGTTAAAGAATAGTGGCATTATTGATCCGGAAAAAATTGAAGATTATATTGCTGTGAATGGGTACAAATCTGTTTCTAAAGCGCTGTTTGAAATGACACCTGAACAGGTGATGGATGAAGTCAAAAAAGCAAATCTGAGAGGACGTGGAGGTGCAGGATTCCCTGCAGCCATAAAATGGGAATTATGTAGAAAAGAAAATGCCGACCAAAGGTATATTATTTGCAATGCTGATGAAGGTGACCCAGGTGCATTTCAGGATCGAGGAATCATTGAGGGAAATCCTCATAGCATTTTAGAAGGCATGATACTCGGCGCGTATGCGATTGGCGCCAGCAAAGGATATATTTATATTCGCCATGAATATCCTCTGGCTGTAAAAATGATTAAAAAAGCAATCGTTCAGGCACGGGAATATGGCTTTTTGGGGAATAATATTCTCGGTAGTGATTTCAGTTTTGATCTTGAAGTTCAACTGGGTGCAGGTGCTTTTGTGTGTGGTGAAGAGACTGCCATGATGGCATCGATTGAAGGGCGTGTGGGTGAACCGCGGACACGTCCCCCGTATCCAGCACAAAAAGGTTTGTGGGGAAAACCTACCAATATTAATAATACGAAGACCTGGGCTTGGGTACCTCATATCATTAACAATGGAGCTGATTGGTTTGCCAATATTGGTAATGAAAATAACAGAGGGACTATGATTTTCTCCCTGGTTGGAAAGGTCAATAACACTGGATTGGTTGAAGTTCCGATGGGAATCAATATCCGCCAATTGGTCGAAGGCATTGGTGGCGGTGTACCAAAAGGAAAGAAGTTAAAAGCAGTTCAAACCGGAGGTCCATCGGGTGGATGTATTCCAGAAAGCATGTTTGATTTACCCATGGACTATGATAGTCTGCGAAAAGCTGGATCGATCATGGGGTCTGGTGGCGTGATTGTGATGGATGAAGATACCTGTATGGTGGATGTCGCCCGTTATTTCCTGGAGTTTTGTAAATTTGAATCCTGTGGGAAATGTAGCGCCTGCCGTGAAGGTGTAAAGAGAATGTGGGAGATTGTGGATTATATATCCAGAGGGTATGGAGAAGAAGGTGATATTGAATTACTGGATGAAATTGCTCATGCGGTAAAAATTGGTTCACTCTGTGGATTAGGTCAAACAGCACCAAACCCGGTGATGACAACGATCAAGTATTTCAGAGATGAATACGAAGCCCACATTCGCGATAAGACTTGTCCAGCTGGGGTTTGTAAGGCACTGATTACATTTGAGATCATTGCCGATAGCTGTCCTGGATGTACATTGTGCGCCAGATATTGTCCGGTAGAAGCGATTTCTGGTGAGAAGGGTAAACCATATGTCATTGATGAGAGCATTTGTATCCGTTGTGGTGTTTGCCGTGACGTTTGTAATTACAATGCTGTTGTGGTCAGATAGGGAGACGATACTATGATAAATCTGACGATAAACGGAAAAAATTACGAAGTTGCCGAAGGCAAAACTGTGTTGGATGTGGCACGTGAGAATGATATTTACATCCCAACATTATGTAACCACAAAGATCTGTCACCTTATGGGGCTTGTCGTCTCTGTCTGGTTGAATCAAAAAATAATGGTCGGTCAGCAATCGTCACATCCTGTAATAC
>JACZIY010000476.1 GCA_014860845.1 Anaerolineaceae bacterium | reverse complement strand
CACCTTTCTTTTTTTCAATGTTAAAACACATAGGCCTGGCATCTTTGCCAGGCCATATTAATTAATTGTGAAAGATTTATGGAACGATACTAATGCTATCTTGTAAGCCAGGTGGAACTGGAGAATTTGCAGTTAAATATGCAACAAACGCATCCAGATCGATCATACCGGTCAATAGATCAGTACCATCCACGAGTGCTGTAAATCCATCTCCTCCTCCAGCCAGGAAGTTGTTGACTGTCACTCGGTAGCTGGCACTAGGATCAACATCTACTCCATTAATCTTCAAATAACTGACCTTACTACCAACGGGGGCAGAAGTCGTCCACGTGTATTTCAGACTGTAAGAGATTTGCAGCATCCGTCCTGAACCGTCTGATCCGGCTGTGGCCTGCTGTTCTAAGACAGCTTTGAGTTGAGCACCTTTCAAAGTCAGTGTTACCAGGCTGTTGCTGAAGGGTTGCACCGCAAAAGCTTCACCGTATGTGACCTCACCTGGCAGTTCTCCGCCGCTGATTTGATCGAAAAGCAGGTTGGTACGGATACCACCCGGGTTTGTCATTGCTATCACAGCGTTTCCATTCGCAGGGTCAATTGTCGCGGCAAGCTGCGCATCAGCAATTACATCCCCCAGTGCTGACTCTTCCATATTACCACCCCTTGTAATATCGGCCGTAATCGAACCAACGACTCTGTTTGCCAACGGATCAGAAGCTGTCTTGAAAAGTTCAATCAAAGCCTTCATAGCAGGATCAGGCACGGCACTCAAAAATGGTGTTTCCACGGGGATGTTCGTGGCGGTCCTGCCAATCACCTGGCCGTTGGTGCCATCGATCGTCAGATCGATATCAGTCAGGTAGCGGCCATTATATCCAGCACCGGTCACGATCATTGGATCATAATTTTTCTTGACCTGAACCTGACAGTTATAGGCATTGTGTGTGTGCCCGGTAATCAAAGCATCAATTTCGGGATCCAGATTCATCACGACATTGGTGAAGAACGGGTCTGTCAATTTACATGAATTGATAGTTGGTCCAGCCCCAGCACCATCGTGGAGTATGACGACAATGGCTTTGAGATCCTCTGTGTCCTTGAGGACTTTGACATAGTGATTGATGGTATCCACTTCAGCCTCGAATAATAATCCATCGACACCTGAGGCTACCACGATCGTAGGTGTGGATTCAAGCGAGATGCCAATGAACCCAACTTTCACGCCATCGAATTCGCGTACACCATAGGCAGGGAAAAGCGTCTGGCCGTTATCCAGCTGGATCACATTACCTGCCATGTACTTGAATGATGCTCCAGGAAATTCTGGAACACCTGGAAAACACCCGTCAATTGGATGGCAACCGCCATTCTGCATGCGTAGCAATTCCTGCCAACCTTCATCGAACTCATGGTTGCCTACATTGCTGAAATCGAACCCCATCTGGTTAAATGCCATCACTGTGGGCTCATCGTGGAACAAGGCGGAGAGCAATGGGGAAGCTCCGATCATATCACCGGCAGATACTT
>JACZIY010000475.1 GCA_014860845.1 Anaerolineaceae bacterium | reverse complement strand
CCAGGTGTTTTCGGAAGCAATCCAGGTTCGCCCATAGCCGATACTGGTACCAGCAGTTACTTTTTTAAGGAAGGAAACCCGTGTTATAAAGCTAAGTCCGGGTTTCAATGGAATACTCTGTGGAGTATTCTCGCCCGGATAAAATCCATAGATCATGATTCCTGGTCTAACCAAATCCATCCAGGCAGATGGATGGCCTAGCACTGCCCCAGAATTCGAAGAATGAACTAAATTTACTTTTCTCCCAATACGATTGTTAACCTGATGAACAATTTCTTTAAACCGTAGAATTTGATCCCGGGTATAGGTTGGATCTCCATCATCACTGACCGGCAAATGGGAAAAAATACCATCCAGATTTAGATGCGGGCATTCTCTATCGATAAGAAATGCCAGATTTTCTGCTTCGTCAACTGATACACCGATGCGCCCCATACCAGTATCAACTTTTAAGTGTACATCTACACTCATTCCCAGAGAGGTACACATTTTTTCCAATAAAACGATATTTTGTTTTTCACATACAGTCAATGTCAGTTTGTTTTTTACAGCTGCTTCCATTTCCTCAGGAAAAGCCGGGCTAAATTTAAGAATGGGCAACCAAATTCCGGCTTCTCGCAATTGAATCCCTTCTGGAACAGTTGCTACTCCAAGCCAATCTACCCCGATTTTCTCCGCCATGCGGGCAACTTCTATTGCACCATGCCCATAACCATTGGCTTTTACAGCGATTAATATTTTTCTTTCCGAACCGATTGCGTGTCGAATTCCTGTGATATTAAACTGTATATTATCAAGATGTATCCGAGCGATGGTTTGATACAACATAGTTTCCTTCTATATCGTCCAAATGGTGTCTGATTATAGTCAGTATATCATTTTTGGAAAATTTTATTATTTTTGGAACATAACTTTTTGAACATAAGGCGAAGGTGAAGCAGCTAAAAATGCACCTACCCGAGATAGAAAATCAATGTCGCAACCAAATGTAATTTTTTATACACCATTAATCATATCTTAATAGTGTATTAATACTTGACAATTAGGATATTTATTACTATTATTATCCAATATAAAAAACATAAGAGAATTCCAAATTATTATTACTTTGCACGGGAGGAATTATTAGCAACATTTGAATAACAATTTACAAAATTATTTAATTAAAACTTCTGCCTTTGATTCTTTGAAAATCAAACTCAGAATGTAGATCACCCATCATATCGATAGAAGTAGGTCAAACTATGGAAACAAATATTTTTACAAGAAAGACGAAGCAATTGTTTTTTTCCTCAAAAGAATTACTTGAATTATCCATAATCGTACCAACTAGAAATGAAGCTGGAAATGTTGAAAATCTTCTCAGAAGCTTACAGGAAGCATTCGGTGAAAGATCCATTGAGGTAATTTTTGTTGATGATTCAACAGATGATACACCTCAGGTTGTTGAAAATGCCGTTGAGAATTTTCCTTCTCTTCACGTGAAATTAATTCATCGATTACCATCTCAACGTACTGGTGGTTTGGGTGGAGCTGTGATTGCAGGATTAAAGATTGTCCAATCAGAATTTGCATGCGTCATGGATGGTGATCTGCAGCATCCACCTGAATTGGTTCCTGTTTTACTCAAAACTGCCCTCGATCAGCAAGTTGATATGGTTGTTGCAACACGACGGTCCAAAGACAGTCATGTCACAGGATTAAGCATTGTTCGAGACTTAATTTCACGGGGTCTTGATTTAACAGCCCGAATTTTCTTCCCAAAACAATTACGAGGTGTCAGCGATCCGCTAACAGGATTTTTCCTCCTGCGGGTGAGTGCAATTGATTTAGAAGCACTTCGCCCAAATGGATTCAAAATTTTACTAGATATTCTGGTAAGAAACCCCTCACTTCGTAAAGCTGAAGTGCCTTTTGAATTTGGCGAAAGATTATCTGGGGAAAGCAAAGCTTCTGCAGCAGAGGTGTGGAAGTATTTGAACCTGCTGTGGACTTTACGATTTGGAAATGGGCTGATGCGTTTTATTGGTTTCGCATTGGTAGGTTTAAGTGGTGTCCTGGTCAACTCGTTAGCTCTCTATGTTTTCACGGAACAAATAAGTGTCTACTATCTATATTCTGCTTTATTCGCAACAATTGCATCTTCCCTTTGGAATTTTATATTCACCGAAACCTTGGTATATAAGTCTGATCGACGATCCAAAGGTTTTGTTTATCGCCTGGGTATGTTCATGCTCATGAATATCCTGGCGTTAGCGCTTCGTACGCCCATCATTTATTTATTCACTGAAATCATTGGTGTATTCTACATTTACTCAAATCTTGTTTCACTCGCTGTTCTCACTTTATTGAGATTTATGTTTGCAGAAAATTTCATTTGGAAAGAAACAAGATCATTATCTGATCCTCTTATATCTGGATCAAAGGAAGGTGTTCGACCCATGAAGTATAGTTATTACTACAATATTCATAATATTGTATCTGTCATCTCTGAAGGCAGATTACCCGAATTGGAACCGTTTCGCATTAAAGAAATGATTTCAGATCCCACCATAAAAATAAAGTTTGGAAGACCACCAACGGAAAAATCAACCCGGCAGAACGTTAATAATTATATGAAATATCGCGAATTATTTGGTCATTTGGGTTTTGAAGTTGGGATCGAGATGGCGGATCAAGTCGTAAATGTAACAGCTTCTCCAACGTTACGTTACTCGCCCCATGTTCTGTACACCAATGTGGTCGAACCCATCCTGCGTTGGACATTTGTAAAAAAGGGTTATGCACTGGTGCATTGTGCAACGATTGCATTCGGGGATAAAGCATACATGATAACCGCTCGAACTGACACAGGAAAAACAACAACTTTATTAAAAATTCTTTCGCATCAACGCCGTGACAGTGATCAGGCTGCTTTTCTATCGGATGACATGACCCTGGTTTCTCCTAAGGGAATCGCCATGACATATCCAAAACCAATGACGATTAGTTTCCACACATTAAGAGCTGTTAATAGCAAAACTTTAAATTTTACAGAGAAATTGATCTTACCTTTTCAGAGTCGAGTTCACTCCCGAGAAGGTCGAAAAGCCGCTTTCTTTATCAGTAAATCGAAACTTCCTGCCGCTACGATCAATTTGATTGTTCAGGCACTCATTCCACCGCCAAAGTATTACGTCCAAAAATTAATTCCAAAAACAAAGATGGCAACCAGTGCAAAATTAGCTGGAATGTTTATTATCGAACGGGGTGAAGGCGAGAATCAACCGATGGATACTACAGAGGCGATCGATATCCTTTTCAAAAATTGTGAAGACGCGTATGGATTCCCCCCTTATGAAAACTTGAAGGAATTCTTATACTGCAACGAAGGCTATGATTTACGCGAAAAAGAACATGACATCATTCGAAATGCATTCGGTTCATTGCCAACGACATTAATTAAGTCAGAAAATATGGATTGGTGGTGCCAGATTCCCCCGTTTGTGGATGAAAACGTGGCAAATGACTGTGCTTGTGATTCTCCTGCTCCCAACCTGGTTAATAATCGCAGGTTGGTAGGCGTGTAGAATCATTCGCTACTTCCATTGAAAAATCAACTCCCTCCATTTTATTCTAACCAATGGAGGGAGGAAAACCAATCCTGGGAACCCAGGAATTTTTGATAAAAAGGGTAAAAGATGAAATTGGAGAATTATGACCGAATTGATAGTACAAAGTAAATTCATTAAAGAAAAATCTATCATTAAGGCAATAACAGGAATTGATGAGATCCTTCTGACCCGAATTATTTTGATCATTGCGTTTCTTTCAGGTGTGTTTCTACGCATTTGGCAGATCAATGCAATGGGCTATAACACGGATGAAGCTGTATATTCCGGACAGGCGGCTGCCATTGCAGGCGTCCCGGTATTAGAGGATATTTTTCCTATATTTCGAGCACATCCACTATTATTCCAGGTGCTGCTTTCTTTAGTTTATCAAATTCGGTTCAGTGATCTGGCTGGTCGACTTTTCGCTGCAGTAATCGGTATGGGAACGATTTTCTTAACTTATCGGACAGGAAAATTGCTTTATGGACAATTACCCGGCGCAATCGCGGCATTGATCATCGCACTGATGCCTTACCATGTTCTTGTTTCACGTCAGGTACTGTTGGATGGACCTATGGTATTTTTTGCGACCCTTTCGCTATATCTTTTGGCGCAATTTAGTTATTCACAAAAACCAATCTGGCTATATTTTGCCGGCGCGAGCATGGGATTTACTTTTTTAGCCAAGGAAACCAGCATCATTTTGATGGGCGGTATTTATAGTTTTCTTGCATTGTCACCTGAGATTAAAGTTCGAATTCGGGATGTAATCATTTCATTATTTTTATGGATCGTTGTCATCTTACCATTTCCTATGTCCATCGCGTTAGCTGGAAGTTCTACAACTGGTCGTAATTACCTTGCCTGGCAGCTTTTCCGCCGCCCCAATCATGATTGGTCATTTTATTTAACCAATGTACCCCAATCCATCGGTGTTTTAGTCATTCTAGCAGCCATCATCGGTATCATTTTATTATGGCGTCATAGAACCTGGAAAGAAAAAATCCTGCTTTGCTGGATTTTGGTCCCACTAACTTTCTTTCAAATTTGGCCAGTTAAAGGCTTTCAGTATCTTCTACCCATCGCTCCTCCAATCGCAATACTTGCTGGACGGTTATTAGGTAAATTAATAGGAGAACTTGATCAAATCAATTTCTCAGCCTTTTTTAAACGATTCTCCCATTACCGAATTACATCTTTGATTGTGATTACCTTGACAGTGATGTCATTGTTTGGAACCAGTTGGCAGAGAATCCAACCTGAAATTTCCACACGTTTTCTGGCTGGGACAGGGGGTGTTCCAGGAGGTCGTGAAGCAGGTGAATGGGTCAAAAACAATGCCCCCCTTAATTCTAATTTTATGACCATTGGACCCTCCATGGCAAATATTATAAAAATCTACGGTCAAAGACCGGCGTATGGACTATCCGTAAGTCCAAACCCATTGCATCGAAATCCATCATATACCCCTATCTATAATCCGGATGCTCAGATTCGAAGATCTGAGCTCCAATACATTGTCTGGGATTCATTTTCCGCATCAAGATCAACTTTTTTCTCGGAAAAATTAATGGGATATGTGAAATTATATAACGGTAGAGCTGTGCACACCGAATCAATCACCACTAGAGATACACAGGGCAACACGATCATTCAACCCATCATCATTATTTACGAGGTACATCCATGAAACTATTCATTTCTCTATTCATCGCGCTTGTAATTATATTAAATTCATTTGGAATCGCAAATGTTAAAGCAAATTCTGAACCAGAAGATCATGAAACATCTACTCCGATCAAACATTTTATTATCATAATGCAGGAGAATCACACATTCGATAATTATTTCGGGACATATCCAGGCGCTAATGGTTTTCCTCCAGGAATAAAGATGCCTGTTGATCCAGATGATCCAAATACTGAATATGTCGAACCATGGCATATTGGGGATAGCACCATCACAGATATCAGTCATAATCAGGCAACTTTCATGGAACAGGTGAATGATGGCAAAATGGATGGTTTTATTGCTGCATTAAATCGACGGAATCAGGATGGCCGCATCGCAATGGGATATTACGATGATCGGGATATCCCCTATTATTGGAATCTGGCGGATAACTACGTGCTTTTCGACAATTTTTTCAGCTCAGCCAAAGAAGGCAGTTTAACCAACCATATTTTTTGGATCACAGGAAAAGCTCCCCCTCCAGGAACAGAGTTGGAATTACATGAAAAATTAGCTGATGTTCCCACAATTTTTGATAAATTAGAAGAAGAGGGAATATCCTGGAAATTTTATGTTCAGAATTATGATCCATCCATAAATTACAGGACACTCGCTTCAGCAGGAAATCGAGCTTCCCAGGTAATCTGGGTTCCATTACTTTATTTCGACCGTTTTCTGGATGACCCCGCATTATCCAGTCATATTGTTCATCTTGATGAGTATTTTGTTGACTTACGAGAAGGAAACCTGCCAGCCATCTCATATATCGTACCATCAGGTGCCAGCGAACACCCACCTCAACATCCGCGTGCCGGAGAACGTTTCGTAAAAAATATCATTCAGGAACTTATGCGTTCGAGTGCTTGGAGCAGTTCAGCTTTTTTGCTTACATATGACGATTGGGGTGGCTGGTATGATCATGTGTATCCACCTCAAGTTGATAAAGATGGATATGGACCAAGAGTTCCAGCCATTATGGTCAGCCCTTACGCCAAAAAAGGCTTTATTGACAGTACACTGCTGGATTTCACATCCGTCCTAAAATTCATTGGAGTAAATTGGGGAATCCCACCATTGGCTGAACGCGATGCAAATGCCAATGATCTCACTTCTGCCTTTGATTTCTCACAAACACCGAGACAAGCGGAGTTTATCAGTATTGAAAGAAACCTGGAAGAGGTCAACAAAAAGAATCCTGTATCCGTTATTTATCTTACATATGGCGGTGTGTTATCTGTATTTATCCTGGCGGGAATTTTCACGGGTCTTAATATTCGCAAAAAGAGATTTAATACAACAAATAAGGTAGATAAATGATAAAAGTTTTTGTGCGTAAATTCATAATAGCTGGCTTGATTTCAGTTGTATCTATGGGGTATATCTACAATTCAGTGACCGCTGCAGACCTAAATCCGCCTCAAGCCCAATCTTCCGGCATCATATTAGATCAGCCTCAAACCATTGAAATGGGAGAAACTTTTATTCTAAGTGGAAAAATCATGGATCTGGATGGAGAGCCAATGGTTGAGAAAAATATATTCTTCTCCATTAATGGTGAGTATCTTGGTCAAACACCTTCTGATAGATTTGGAAAATTTTCAAGAGAATTTAAAAGATCTCTGGATGCTGGTATTTACAAAATATCCGCTGATTTGAACCGGGAAAATTTATTGCTTGACACACCAACAACTACTTATTTGAGTGTCTTACCAACGGAAGTGATTGTTCAGGTAACGCCTCCAATCCCTAATGTCGGTTTTATGATGGACCAAAGAAAATTCTACACAAATGAAGAGGGGATCGCAACGATTTCGTTAAATGAAACCGGAGTATATCGATTATTTGTTTTAGATGATGAATATGACCAGCCAAACCAAAGGATCGAGTTAGGCCGTTGGACTGAAGAGATTTATGAGCCCTATCAGGATATAAGCGTTCCAACCAATAAAGTTATTCAGGTTGGATTGAATGTATTTCAAATTTTCAGCTTGGATTTTGTAGATTTAAGTGGTCATAAGGTTGATCCAAGCCGAGTATCTGAATTTACAATTCGAAGCCTTCAGGGAGATATGTTTGTTCTGAAAAACGGTGAGCCCAGATGGTTTCCTGCCAGCCGGACAGCGCGTCGATTAACTGGACTTGAAGAAACCAAATTGTATTACTCTGTCATCAATGTCATTGTGGATGGTTCAAATGTTGTCAATCAATCTCAACAACGTTTTTACACATCTGCGGGTGGAAATTTAACAATTGAGCTGATCCTATATTCATTAACTGTCAATGCAAAAGATGGTCTGTTTGGGTGGACAGTTGGAGACTCTTTATTGTTGGAATATCCAGATGGCAAAACGGAGGAGTTTCCTTTAGATGAAAAAGGTTCAGTAACGATCAATTCGTTGGCTCGTGGTACTTATTATCTCAATATTTCCGGTGTAAAAGGTCTCGACAATAAAATTCCGGTTGCTCTTTCCCGAGATCAAGATGTCAACATGAAACTCATCACTTATTTAGACATCACTGTATTTGGAATTTTCGGACTTCTATTAGTCCTTGGTTTGCTTTTATATGGTCGCCCATGGATTTGGCGATCCCTGGTTCAAACAATTAAGTCAGGGTATGAATATTTAGTTTCACACCATCCAGGAGCAATCGGACAGAAAATTGTCGATGAACCTGCCGTTACTTTAATGGTTGCGGAACCTAAGGTTAGAAAGAGTACTCAATCTTCTAAAAAACCGAAAAAGCTACCAAATCAAATTGACCCTCCTGTGATTGGTAATACTATAAAGCGACGCGCAAAGGGGGTGAAATGAACAAATTATTTAAGTTGAATTTCATCCAATTTCTTTTTATTTTAATGATGCTTATTTTCATTTCAGTCCCATTTTCTAAAGCCAACGTGAAAGCTCAGGACTCTTCTCATCCGGTACCTGTACTTGCGTATTACTATATATGGTTTGACTCCGGATCCTGGAACAGGGCTAAAACTGATTATCCTCTACTGGGTCGCTACTCCAGTGATGATGAGGAGGTAATGCTCCAGCATATACGCTGGGCAAAAGCAGCTGGTATTGATGGGTTTATCGTTAGCTGGAAAAGTACGGATTTATTAAACCGTCGCCTGGAAATGTTAGCTACATTGGCGGAACAGGAAGACTTCAAACTTGTGGTTATTTACCAGGGACTTGATTTTGAGAGGGATCCACTACCTATTTCAAGAATTGCGAATGATATCACGTATTTCATCGAACAGTTTGCCTGGAGACCCGCTTTTTCGTTGTTCTCTAAACCGGTAATCATCTGGTCTGGAACATGGATGTTCAGTGAAGAAGAAATCAGTCAGGTAACGAATGGTCGTCGTAACGTTTTATACATCCTCGCTTCTGAACGTAATATTAACAGATATTCCGAGCTGCAAAGCTATATTGATGGTAACGCTTATTACTGGTCATCCGTAAATCCAGAGACCTTTCCAGGTTATTTAGAGAAGCTTACAAAGATGAGTGAAACTGTGCATGAAACTGGTGGCTTATGGATAGCACCTGCAGCACCTGGGTTTGATGCACGATTGATCGGCGGTACAACAGTAGTTGAGCGAAAAGATGGTGACACATTCCGCATGCAGATGAATACAGCTTTGTCTTCCTCACCAGATGCGATCGGCATCATCAGTTGGAACGAATTCAGCGAAAACTCTCACATTGAACCTTCTGAAAAATATAACGACCAATATTTAGAAGTATTAAGCCAGATGAACCAGTTGCCACCGCCAGATATCGGTGAATTCGATTCAAGTGAACCTGCATCGGTATACCCGGAAATAATTGTGGGGTCACGCCAGATTGCTATTGCAGGGATCACAGTTTTATTCCTGGTTTCAATGATCATCATCATTCGTAGAAAGAAATAAAAAGTTTGATAGCAATTAATTTAGAAATTTGTGAAAGAGGAAAATTATGAAAATTTATAAATTTATTATTACTATGGCCTTTATTCTTTCTGTTTTCATATCTCCAATTTATGAAATGAATCACTCAGTTTTTGCAGCAGGTGAAGGATGTGCAGTTAATTCTCCATCTTCAGGTAATTATAGTGTTGAATTTTGTATCACCTCGCCAACAAATGCAAGTACTCTTTCAGGGGATATCAATGTGACATCGTCTTATTCAACGATAGGCTCATCACCTGGTATTCAAAGAGTAATATTTTATTTAAATAACGAGTATTTATTAACGGATTTTGAAAGTGATTATTCTTTCCTACTCCCAACAAGTAAATTTGTGGATGGAAACTATGCGCTTTCTGTTGTAATCGTTATGCGAGATGGATATGTTTTCCAGATGGGGAGTATTACTGTCAGTTTTAGCAATGGGAACACCATGACTCCGGTTAATTCAAATACCTTTCAGATATTCACCAGTCCTGCCCATGCAAACGGCCAACCTTTCATGGTTGCAGCTGGAGGAGATGGTGCCAGTGGCATCACAAATTCAGCGAATGTGGTAAATCTTATTAATAATCTAAATCCAGATATGTTTTTGTATTTAGGTGATGTCTATAACAAAGGTACTTATACAGAATTTATCAACTGGTATGGCAACGAACAAACATTTTTTGGACAATTTAAATCAATAACAAACCCGATCGTTGGAAACCACGAGTATGAAAATGGAGAAGCGCCAGGCTACTTTGATTATTGGGACAATGTTCCTGATTATTACAGTTATGATGCTGGAGGTTGGCATTTCATTGCTCTTAACTCAAATCATTCAGTAGTACCCGTAAATTCCGGGTCTGCACAATATCAATGGCTTCAATCAGATCTTAATTCAAATAGTGATAAGTGTACTGTTGTTTATTTTCATCATCCTCTCTTTAATATCGGTCCCCCCTCTTCAACAACCGAGTTAATGGATATCTGGAATTTATTGGCCCAGTCGAATGTCGAAATTGCTCTCACAGGTCATGATCATACATACCAACGCTGGTCTCCTTTAGGCATTAATGGTCAACCTGATCCAAATGGAATCACTCAGTTTGTTGCTGGTGCCAGTGGACATGGTGTTCAAACAATTTCAAAGACAGATGATAGGGTTGCATTTTTTAGTGATGCCAATCCTGGGGCTTTAGGTGTTTTGACGCTGGCTTTAAATGCATCAGGCGCGAACTTTAGTTATGTCAATACAGCTGGAGAAATAATTGATTCAGGCGTCATTCCTTGTTCAACTGCAAATCAGGATACTCAACCTCCCACGATTCCTGGAAATGTCGTCGTCGATGTAGTGAATTCTACCCAGGCAGTTGTGTCGTGGACAAATTCGACCGACAATACTGGTGTTGCTGGTTATACTGTTTATCGTGATGGTATCGTCATTGGGAATGTCTCTTCAGGCAGTGCTTCTTTTCGGGATATCGAATTATTACCAGAAATAACTTACAGCTTTACTGTGGATGCTTATGATCTGGCAGGCAATTATTCAGGACAAAGCAATCCTGTTGTCGTTTCCACACCTCCTTTACCTGGAACATTAATATATTCTGTTGAATCGGACGCTTATGTTTCTTCTGTCAATACTACTTCTAATTACGGCCGAGCCACCACTTTACGGATGGATGCCAGTCCCGATGTGCATAGCTATCTACGATTTGTCGTACAGGGATTAGCAGGAAATCCGATTCAATCAGCCCGACTTCAGATATTTTCGAATACAACGTCCAGTCTGGGTTTCAACGTCAAAGAAGTATTGGATAACAGCTGGAGTGAATATTCGATCAATTACAACAATTCGCCGGGATTAGGGAATTTAATCACAACTTCTGGTTCCATTGCTTCTGGTTCCTGGGTTGAATTGGATGTGACATCATATGTAACAGGTGAGGGAATATTTAGCGTTGGATTGGACACCACTAGTTCGTCTGCCATGTCAGTTGGCAGTCGAGAATCAGGGGTAAATTCCGCTCTGTTATTAATTGATCTTCAAACCAATGGATCTGACAAAATTGCGCCCACCACTCCATCAGGGTTAGCTGCCTTCACAAATTTAAATCCACTCAATGTGGATTTATCCTGGTCTCCTTCGATCGATAACATAGGTGTAGTGGGCTACAGCATTTATCGAAATGGGGAATACCTGGTAGATGTGTCTGGGGATGCTCTGTCATTTAGTGATTCAACAGTCTTACCTTTGACGGATTATTTTTATACCGTGTCTGCTTTTGATCTCGCTGGAAATCATTCCCCGGTTTCAGATGCGGTTTACTTAAGCACTCCAGAAAACCAACCTCCCTCCGTTCCAACTGGCCTTTCTGCTATTGTGAATGAAACGGGTGCAGCAAGTATCAGCTGGTCAGCATCAACTGATAACGTTGGAGTGAATGGTTATACGCTTTATCGAGATGATGTCATCTTAGCGACGCTCGCCAGTACAGATCTATCCTTCATTGATACGACTGTTACACCTGGTTTCTCATATAGTTACTCTGTTGATGCGTTTGATCAGGCTGGGAATCGGTCTGAGCGATCTACATCCGTAGTTTTAAACCTGGTAGATAATCAGTCACCTTCTACTCCATCAGGATTATCTGCTTCTATAGTGGGTACTTCGCAGGTAGAGTTGAGTTGGAATCCGTCCACAGATAATGTTGAGGTGATTGGATATTCTGTTTTTCGAAATGGAATCTCAATTGATACAGTTACTGTAACAACCCTGACCTACACAGATTCTTCGGTATCTCCCAACTCAGAATATTCATACACCATCGATGCCTTCGATCAGGCTGGAAACCATTCCACAGAATCTGATCCTGCTATTGTCACCTTACCTGATTTGCCACAAGTTTTAACGCTCACACCTGAGGCAGATGCTTATGTTGACGCTAGTAAACCCACGACGAATTATGGTAATTCAACAACACTGAGAGCAGATGCTTCGCCAGATTTACATGCCTTTTTACGTTTCAATATACCTGATTTGGGAGTCAAATCAATATCAAGGGCCCAATTATTCTTTTATGCCAACTCCAATGTTCGAAAAGATATTCAGCTATTGGAGGTTGCCAATAATACCTGGTTAGAAAATACAATAATCTATAGTAATGCGCCTGTGCTGGGAAATATTGTATCTTCAACCAGCTCTGTCAGTGCTGGATCATGGGCAGTTTTTGATGTCACTTCATACATAAACGGTTCAGGAGATTGGAGCCTTGGTTTGGTTAGTACCAGTTCTACCAGTATAAATTTGGCAAGTCGAGAAAGTGGTCCAAATTCTCCGTATCTGGTATTGGATCTATTTACCGCTGTACCAGACAATACTGCACCTACAACCCCAATAGGTTTAGTAGTGACTGCAATCAATTCAAACCAGGTAGATCTAACCTGGAGTCCCTCATCAGATAATGTCGGGGTGGCTGGATATACTATTTACCGCGATGGTTCATCGGTGGATACAGTTTCAGACACAACATTGTTGTACACTGATTCTTCCCTATCACCTAACACTGAATATTCATATTCGATCAATGCATATGATTTGGCAGGAAATTACTCAAGTGTCTCCGCTCCAGTTAATGTCATAACACCAGATATTCCGGACGTTTTGACAATTACTCCGGAGGCAGATGCTTATGTCAATTCGGGTAGTCCAAA
>JACZIY010000474.1 GCA_014860845.1 Anaerolineaceae bacterium | reverse complement strand
TCTTAATACTTTCCTGTCTGACATTATCATTTAGTTACCATTTTTATTCATTAAGTTTCATTGCCATTCAATTAAATCAAATCACTGAGTAAAGCCATATTCTTATTTATGGTTTTATTTATTTAAAATCATGGATAAATGCATGGTTGATTTCCACGTAGACAAAAGGAGTATTTTTATGAATCACAAAGTTCTTTTCACTGTAAGTTCGATTGTTTTATTAATTTTTGGGTTAACCTGGATTCTCATACCCGATATTGGCTTAAGTCTTTATGGAATTTCACCAATTGACATTGCGACAGGCTTTGTTACCCGATATTGGGGTTCTGCATATTTGGGGCTTGCTGTATTGTTATGGCTTTCCCGAAAGGCTACAGCTGATAATATTGCAGTGCGTGGCATTATTATCGGTGGTTTTATTATGGCGATCTCTGGACTCATTGTCGCAATATCGGATGCATTTTGGGGAATATCAAATAATGTAATCTGGTCCTCTGTTCTCCTTTATGGCATTTTTACTATTTGGTTTGGTCTCTTAATGCTTAAGAAATAAAACTCTTTTTTATATTTCCAATTAAATAAAAAATTATAGGACTTAACAAAAAAAAGTCAAGTCCTATAATTTTATTCATAAAACTTATATGTTCCGCAACTTGTTTTTTGTATTTATTTCCTGTACAATCAATTTAACTTTTACCGATATAATCTAAAATTTTTGTTTGCTTATCGTTGTCCGCCAGAAGTTTTAAAAACACAGCAAGGGAGAGAATCAATGGACGTCATTAAAGTAAAAGCAAACTCACGTACGGCTGCGGTTGCGGGAGCCATAGCAGGGGTTGTGCGTGAACATCATCGTGCAGATGTACAAGCAATTGGTGCAGGTGCCATCAATCAGGCAGTAAAAGCTTTGGTTCTGGCAACAGGGTACCTGGCAGAAGATGGTATCAATGTCGTATGTATTCCTGAATTTGTGGATGTAGATATTGAGGGAAAGGTCCGCACAGCGATCAAATTATCCGTCGAACCTCGATAATTTTCGGTTATTTAGTTAGAAGCCTGAATGACTTCATCCGGGTAGAATACTACTTCATCCTTGCCGGTTAATTTTTCCTGGACTTTGGCGATGATCAGGTCAAGATGACGGGGGTGTTTTACAAAATCCAGCGAATCGGCCGGAACCGTTAAGACCGGGCAGAATGTGAAATTGTAAATCCAGCTTTCATACAGTGTGTTCAGTTGATCCAGATAATCATCCGGGATGGTCTGTTCGTAAAAGCGATCACGTTGTTTGATACGCTGCACAAGGGTAGGCACCGACCCTCTTAAATAAATGACCAGATCCGGCGGGATTAGAAACTCTGTCAGGGTCTCATACAGGGCATGGTACGTCTGATAATCACGCTCATCCATTTTGCCTTGCAGGAAAAGGTTGCGCGCAAAGATCTCGGCATCCTCATAGATGCTACGGTCCTGGATCACAGAACCGGGGTTCAGAATCAATTGCTGGTGCAATCGGATGCGATGTGTCAGAAAGAATATCTGGGAATGAAAACTCCAGGCATTCATATCCGCATAGAAATCAGCCAGGTAAGGATTCTCGGTGACAGGCTCGTAAAAAGGCTGAAATCCCATGCGCTGGCAGATCATTTCCACCAGGGTGGACTTTCCAACACCGATGTTTCCGGCTACTGCAATATATTTTTTCATTGAATCTCCTTTTGGTGTTGGTCAGTGTTTGATAACTTTGAGGGTTTTTCTCTCGTCCTCTTCCTT
>JACZIY010000473.1 GCA_014860845.1 Anaerolineaceae bacterium | reverse complement strand
TCATTCTTTTTAAGTATTTATAACTGGCGCACATTTTTCCTGATATATTCCAGTGAAGATTACGTGGAGACGGCTAAGGCTAAAGGCCTACCTTCCCGCGATATCGAACGTCGATACATTCTACGACCAACTTTACCAACAATCATTACGACTTTTGCTTTATTATTGATAGGGCTCTGGACAGGTGCCATTATTACGGAAACAGTTTTTCAATGGCCTGGTCTAGGCAGAATTACCTACAAAGCGATTGGCTTATACGATACCCCTGTGATTGTTGGTACGACAATTATTTTTGCTTATTTATTGGCGATTACAGTTTTCTTGCTTGATTTTGTATATGCTCTGGTTGATCCCCGGGTGAAAATTGGTACAGGAGGTAGTCCACAATGAAACAATTTATGAATAACCTCCGGGAAATACTTAAATACCCTTCTGCCATATTTGGTTCGATTATCGTATTAGCATTGATAATATCAGCCATTATCGTGGTTGTAACAATTCCTTATGATCAGGCCATCAGTATCTGGCGGGGTGGTGAAGAAGTTGTGGGCAAGAATCCCAGGACAGTTCCCCCGAAATGGTTTAACTGGTTTCGAAAAGATAAATTGGTCGAGTCTTTCTCATTAGTCGAGGGAGATGAAGGTGTGACTGTCACAGAAGAGGTCACCGAAGGTGGTACGTTGATCAAAACGACCACTTTTGCCTTCGAATATGACTATAAGAGTTTTCCAACAGAGTTAACGATGTATTTCACCTCAGAATTTGAGGAGAAGCAACCTTTTGTTTCCTTAAAATGGATAATCCCAGATGGTACTGAGTTTAAAATCAATAATTTTGCCATTGGAAAAACGTATACCTATCCGATTAATCAGGAAGAGAAATTAAAGAAGAAATTAGGAGATGTAGCCCCGGTTGTTGGACTTTTTTTAGATCCCGAATCTGAATCCGAATCACAAATTCCTGTTATGGGAACATATCAACTAGTGGTTGAACAAATTGTATTTGAACCCGAATCAACCGTTCAACCTGAATTTGTTTTATTGGGAGAGGTCTTTGGTTGGGCAGGTACCGATCATTTACGTAGAGATTTATTATTGCCGATCCTGTGGGGAATTCCGATTGCCCTGGCATTTGGATTGCTAGCTGCATTGGGAACTTCAGTATTAACCATGATCATTGCCGCCATCGGCACCTGGTTTGGTGGTATTGTGGATGGCATTATTCAACGTATCACAGAAATCAATCTGGTTTTACCATTCCTCTCCATCTTGATTATGGTGGGTACTTTTTATTCCAGAAGCATCTGGACGATTTTAGGTGCTACCGTGGCATTAAGCATATTCACCGGGGGTATTAAAACATACCGGGCTATCTTTATGCAGGTAAAAGAATCGACTTACATTGAAGCTGCAAAAGCCTATGGCGCCAGTGATAGACGCATCATTTTCCGATACCTGATTCCTAGAATTATTCCACTGTTGTTGCCCGGGTTGGTTTCCGCGGTTCCAGCCTTTGTATTCCTTGAAGCCTCATTGGCATTATTAGGGTTGGGTGATCCGGTCCTGCCCACCTGGGGAAAAACCATCAACGAAGCATACTTTAATGCTGCTCTTTACAGAGGATGGTATTACTGGATTGTGCAACCAGCTGTTCTATTAATGATTACCGGTCTGGGGTTTGCCTCGTTAGGTTTTGCACTGGATCGTGTCTTTAATCCACGTTTGCGAGGTATGTAAAAATGAAAGATAATAATACATTATTGCATGTGGAAAATCTCAAACTCTACTTTAAAGCCTCAAAGGGTATTGTGCAGGCTGTTGATGGAGTTGATTTTGACTTACCCAACAACAAAGCTGTGGTCATCATTGGCGAATCTGGTTGCGGTAAAACTTCCATGGCCAAAGCTTTGTTACGCCTCTTGCCACGTAATGTTGCTGAATACTCTGGGAAAATCCTTCTCAATGGTGTTGACACCATGCCGATGAGCGATGAGAAATATCGCACGGATGTGCGCTGGGTGCGTATGTCCATGGTGCCACAAGCTGCGATGAATTCGCTCAACCCGGTTTTGAAGGTTGGTGATCAGGTTGCGGAACCGATTATAGTCCACCATAGTGTGGAAAAAGAAGCAGCCCTGGAACAGGCAAAAACCATGTTTCAACGCGTTGGTGTCCCAGTAGATTTTCTACATCGTTATGCATTTGAATTAAGCGGTGGTATGCGCCAACGTGTGGCGATTGCCATGTCACTGGTAACCGTGCCTGATCTGGTCGTGCTGGATGAACCAACCTCTGCGCTGGATGTGTTGACCCAGGCGAACATCATGAACCTGTTAAAACGCATCAAGAAAGAAATTGCCACCAGCTTTATTCTGATTACCCACGATATTTCGACTTCGAGTGAGTTAGCAGATGATGTGGTGGTCATGTATGCTGGTCAGATTGTGGAAGTAAGCGATAACCGCCGTTTCTTTACGGCCCCATTGCACCCGTATTCAGCTAAACTGATGGCCTCAGTTCCTCGTTTGAGAGGTAAGGAACAACCAGATTTCATTACCGGTCAGCCACCCAGTCTGATCAATCCCCCTACTGGCTGTCGGTTTGCTGAACGTTGTCATAAACGCTTTAGCAAATGCTCGGAGGAACCACCTACAGTCAATGTAGATGGTATCCTGGTGAAGTGCTGGTTGTACACTTGAAACAGGGAGAAGAAATGGCTGCAACAAAAGAAAAAACAGAAAAGAAAGAATTCCGACCCGTCAGTCCAGATACCTTACTCTCCGTTCAGGATCTGCATGTCTGGTTTGAGTTAAGAAAGTTTGGTTTTGGTCATGCCGGTTATGTGCGCGCGGTAGATAATGTCAGTTTTGATCTAAAACGAAAAGAGACGATTGCACTGGTTGGCGAAAGTGGATGTGGAAAATCCAGCTTGATGAAAACCATCCTGGGAATTAACGTTCCTACCAAGGGAGATATTCTTTATGAAGGTCGTCCGATGACCAGTTTCTCCAGAAAAGAATTGAACTGGTATCGTTCCAAGGTGGGCTATGTTCAACAGGATCCCTATGGAGCGCTGGCACCCTTCATGAATATCAAGACCATCATGGAAGAGCCCTTAATTGTGCATGGCGTCAAAGATAAAAAAGAACGCTTGGACCGTATTCATAAAGCATTTGAGGAAGTTAAGTTGACCCCGGTGGATGAATTTCTACCGAAATTCCCGCATATGCTTAGTGGTGGACAACAACAACGTGTTGTCATTGCCCGTGCCATGATATTAAATCCATCATTGCTGGTAGCGGATGAACCCGTATCCATGTTAGATGCTTCAGTGCGTGTCGAGATATTAAAGCTGTTGCGAGGTTTGCAGGATGCGCATGATCTGGCGGTGATCTATATTACCCATGATCTTTCGACAGTGCGATATTTTTCAGAACGTATCTTTGTGATGTATGCTGGCGAAGTGATTGAAAAAGCGAACGTTGAGGAATTGGTCATGAACGCGCAGCATCCATACACGCATGCCTTATTAGCTGCAACTTCTGATCCGGATGCCAAAAATGTGGATGAATTTCAGGATGTGCCACCTGGTGAACCTCCCAGTCTGGTGAAACCACCAGCGGGTTGCCGGTTCCATCCGCGTTGTTCCAAAATGATCCAGGGTGTTTGTGATGTGAAGGAACCCCCAGAATTTGAACAAGTCAAAGATCATTTTGTGCATTGTTGGTTGTACGAATGAAATATATCACGCCTGGACGGTTAATATTCATAGGATTCCTGCTGGTTTTGCTGGGCGTGGTATTACCGTTCTTAATGGTGATGAAAGTAATCGAATCCACGTATTTTTTAAATTTCTTTTCTTTCATCATTTCATTAATTGGTGTGGTGATTGGCGTAATAGGTTCCGCTTATTATGTCCGTATCAATCGTGGAGATAAATGATCTTTCGTTCTACAAGATTCCAAAAACATTCCAGATCACCGGAATGTTTTTTTATTCATGGCTGCTTCTGCTATAATATCTATATTAATTTTTCTGATCAAAATCCTCATTTAATCAACTTCCAAAAGACTGGAAGGAGTGTAGAAAATGGCAAAAAGAAAAGTATTAATCATTGATGATTCATTTGATATTACCAGGGTATTAAAATCCGCTATCTTTACCCTTGACCCGGACATTGATGTAATGGTCACCCCTTCTGCAGAAGAAGCGATGCTGGAAATATCAAGAGAAAAACTGGATTTGATCATCACGGATATTCGATTACCTGGAATTTCCGGATTGGAATTGTTAAGAAAAATTCGTGATCGACATCCAAATGTAAAAATTGTGATGATGTCCGGGATGACGGATCAGGATATCGAAGAGAGAGCACGCGAATCTGGTGCTAATATTTTCCTGCGAAAGCCCATTGAAATGCCATTATTTCTGAATACGATCAGTTTGATTCTGGAATTGAGTTCTTCTGATGCTGATAAAAATGTTCCACAAATGCCTGAATTCGAATTACTGAATGATGATGATTATGAAAAAAGCCTGGCGAACTCTTTGACTTCCTTACGAAAAGAAGTAACTGCCAGCCATGTCTGGTTATTAAGTGAATATGGCCGGCTGGTTGCCCAATCCGGAGAGAGCACCATCGCTGATTTTGAATCGCGCTGGGCACCCTTGATCATGCCCATTATGTCGGCGTCAGATACATTCATGCAAAATATCGAAGGTAAGCGTCCTGACCAGGCTGTTCTCAGTTTTGGCATCAAGGATTACAACCTGTTCATGTCTCCTGTGGGGGATTATGCCCTGGTTGTACGGGTGCCTGCGGGCAGGGGCACGCAACGCATTCCATTGGTGGTCGATAGCATGTTGGAATATCAGGGCGAAATCATGCAAATATTGAACCGTATGGGTGTGCTGCCGATCAATCAAAGTGAGATGATACTGGTGGAAGAAAACCTCAATTTCGTACGTGAAGTAGATGGGGATGACGAAGATGATGTTTTCAAAGCCTTGTTAGAGGCTAACACCGAGATACCCGGGGTGGATAAATTCTGGGATGAAGCTGTTATTGCCAGGGTGTATGACCTGGATAATCCTGAGATTCTGACATTCGATCAGGCTTCCAAACTGGGTTTGGCACCTGAAGAAGAAAAAGAAGATTAAAATAACAACCGCCTTCAAAATCGAAGGCGGTTGTTTCTTTTAATTTTGAACAACCTCTACCGGACAATATCCCATTTTTCATAATGATCAACGCCAATATTGGAAGGAACAAAACCAATCTCTGGTTGGATGAGCACTTCCTGCACATACCAATACAGCGGGATGATCACAGCTTCCTCAACGACCAAGATTTCTTCCGCCTGCGCGTATAGTGCTGCACGTTTTTGCGGGTCGACCTCTATGGCAGCTTTTTGCAATAAATCTACATATTTATCATAAGCCGGGGTTTTGGTTTCCTCGATCTGTTTTTGGGTGGCGTTCTCGCTCAGTGGCCAATTGACAATACTGCGGTAGGCACCTTTAGCTCCAAACACATCCGCCAGAAAGTTATTGGCATCCGGGTATTCCTGGTTCCAGGTTGCTCGGTATATATTTTCTTTCCCGGTTACCCGTGTTTCACGGAAAAGGGTCCATTCCTGCTCACGCAGTTCGACATTGATACCCAGAACGTCAACCCACATTTGTTGCATGGCTTCCGCCAGCTGTTTATTGGCTGTACTGGTGTTATACATCATGACGATTTTCAACTGAGCGGCTGTTTTTCCTTTTTCACTGAGGTAATCTTGCAGGAGCATCTTTGCTCCATCCGGATCATAAGCAATGCCCAGATCAGGGTAGTCTGCAGGTTTGGGCGCGCCGGATGTGCCAGGATGGGTAAAATAGGGAGCGACCAGACCATTCTTTGTGATCTCTTGCATGAGGGCTACGCGATCAATAGCGCTGGAAAGCGCACGACGCACACGCACATCATTTGTGGGAGCCATGGTTGTATTAAAGGCATAGAACTCAGTTCCTAACGTGTAATTGTAGTTAACCAATTTGCTGAGTTCAGGATCGGCATGAATGCGTTCGTAATCGATGTCTGGGAGCAAGGCTACATCCAGGAAGCCTGCTTCATATTCAGCAAAAGCAGGGCCAGCATCCTTAATTTTGATCACAATTTCATCGATTTTGGCAGATGGTACGACGTTGTCTCCCGGCCAGAATGGATTTTTTACCAGGGTTAAGTAGGACCCATGCACCCAATCCTTGACGGTGAATGGTCCATATCCCTGAAAGAAACCTGTCTCAACCCATTTATCACCACGGCCTTCATTGCATTCGTCGCCGTCAATGAGCCATTCCGGCATGGCATGTGCAAACCAGAGGCTTAGTATATTCAAATTATAGACAGCTGGTTTAATTACTTTTACTTCCAGGATGAAATCATCCAGGGCTTTTAACCCGACATTGGAAGCATCTGCGGCTGATCCGCTATTGTATTCCTGCAGACCTTCAACAACATTCCCGAGCACATAGGCATAATCAGCCATCGTGACGGGGTTGGCTGTCCGCAGCATCCCATATACAAAGTCTTGCGCGGTAACCATGCGGGGATTGCCGTTACAATCATAAATTTGCTCCACTGCTTCCCCGTTGAATCGCACCCAGGGCACATCATCCCGCAGCGAAAAAGTGTATGTCAAACCATCGTCCGAAATGGACCAATCTTTTGTCATGGCATTTTCCAATTCAGTGGTGATCTCATTCTGCCTTAAAAGCCCCACCGTTGTTTCTTCGATGATCTGAATGGATATTTTATCCCAGGCGAGCGCAGGATCGATGGTGGGAATATCACCGGGACCATATGCCAGACGTAAAATTTTTGGACCAAACAGCGGTTCAGGAGTTGGGCCTGGGGTTGCCGTTATGATGACAGTTTGAGGTGTACCTGGTACGATCACTGTTTGTATGAGAATTTCCGGGGTTGGAACAGGCTGTGGTTTACAGGATGTAAACATCAGGGTTACTAACGTGGTGATACAGAAAAACAGACAAGATTTCTTCATACTATTTCCTCCTCAAGTATGTCAGGAAAAGGGATATCTAAGGAATTAAGGGTGAGAAATAAGAGAAAATATAAGTATTTATGACACTTATACTATATAAATTATTTATAGCATAAAATAGGGGTAGATGATGAAAAATGATAAAAAAAGTTACCAGGTCGGCTTTAGTCTTTGTTGGCATGTAAGGGTGAATAAAATTTGCTGGTAGGATCATTAAAGTTGTGTTAGAATCTATCCTTGCTTGAGAGCACTGGGGCGTGGTGCAATGGCAGCACACCAGACTTTGGATCTGTGGATCCTGGTTCGAGCCCGGGCGCCCCAGCCTAATTTTTTTGAAAGAAAGCAATGCGCTCTAAAAGAAAAAAACCTAAAAGTACCATGATTGACTCAGTTGAGCTTTCTATCACGTGCCTGCATGCGATACGAGGCTCTTTTGATTTAAAGGCGTGGTGCTATTTGAGACGAATTCCATCCATCATCAATCATGGGAGGCATAGGTAATGAAATTAGCATCGATCGTCCTGGCAGCTGGCAAGGGCATGCGCATGAAATCCAATTTTCCCAAGGTTTTGCACCAGGTAAGTGGAAAACCCATGGTTCACTATGCTATTAACGCAGCCAAAATGAGTGGCGCGGAAAAAATAGTACTGGTCATTGGGCATGGTGCAGAAGAAGTGCAAAAATATCTGGGAGAGCGTGTTGTGTATGCTCTCCAGCAGCAACAATTAGGGACTGGGCATGCCGTTCAATCGGCTTTACCTGCCATTTCGGAGGATTACGATACGGTTTTGGTGACCTATGGAGATATGCCATTATTGACAGAAGAAACGCTTCAAAAACTGGTACAAACACAGGCAAAAAACAGCGGACCTTTATCAATGGTCACTATGGTCTCCGAAGATCCCAGGGGATTTGGCCGCATCATGCG